>DATEKT010000229.1:0-35473 GCA_035277305.1 Steroidobacteraceae bacterium
GCCGGCGTGATCAGGACCGGCTCGCCTTCCGCGGGGATCAAGGTTGCAGTGAGTCTTTCGCTGCGCCACCACTGCACGCCTGTGAAATAGACGAGCGAGCTGCCGGCCTCGACCAGCAGCGCCTTCAATCCGGCAGCGCGCATCAACTGCTGTGCCTTGGCGATTCGCTGTGCACGCTCGGCAGTCGTGATCGGCGGCGGCAGCGAGCTCGGCCGGGAGCCTTGCGGGGGCGGGAACTTGGTTTGTGCGGAGAGTAACGAGGGGTGGAGTCCGATCAATCCTGCCGTCACTGCCATGCCCAGAAAAGCTCGTCTGTCGGTTCGCATCGTCACTCCGCTCGTTACCGTCGACTCATGCCGCTTTCGTGCGCGCCATTCTAGACGGATACTGCCGGCTGTGAATCACTCCCTCGACCTGCTGTTCAGCGTCGCGCTCGGCATCGGACTGGCCGCGGCCACCGGGTTTCGCGTGTTCATTCCGCTGCTCGTTGCCGGCCTGGCTGCACGCGCCGGCTGGGTGCCGCTGACCGATTCATTCGTGTGGCTGCAGAGCACGCCCGCCCTGGTCGCCTTCGGCACCGCCGCTGTGCTCGAGACGCTCGCCTTCTATATTCCGGGGCTGGATCACCTGCTGGACGTTCTGGCCGGTCCGCTCGCGGTGATCGCCGGGATTCTGGCGAGCGTTTCGGTGATGGTCGATGTGCCGCCCGAGATTCGCTGGCCGATTGCGGTGATCGCGGGCGGCGGGATCGCGGCGCTCACGAAAGGAACGTCTGCAGTGATTCGCGCCAAGACGGCTGCGGTGACGGGCGGCCTGGGGAATCCGGTCGTGAGTACGGTCGAGACCGCTGGAGCGGCGACGGTTTCGATCGTGGCCATCGTCGCGCCGCTCCTGTGCTTTCTGGGCGTGATCGTCGTTGTCGTGTGGGGCCTGCGTCGGCTCCGTCGCTCGCCCGCGCCGCGCGACTGAAGCAATCCCGACCGAACCCCGACCGTTTCCTGACGACTCGGCGCCGGGCGCCTCCTATCGTTGCGCTCCATCAATCGCAACGCGGAGGTTCCATGAAAGACATTCGTTACTACCTGGGCTGGCTGCTCGTCATCCTGCCGCTGCATGGCATCGAGCAGTTCATGTTCGGCTTCGATGAGCTCTACGAGCTGCAGGGGCAGATGGGCGCCATCGTCGATCTGTTCCCGACGCGCGACGCGGGCATCGTGTTCACGGTGTTCGCAGGCGTGGCGCTCGTCATGACGTTCATGTATTGCGCACTCGGGACCGGGCGCTCGCGGCTGGCTGGATTCGCCTTCTTCGGCGCCTCCGGGCTCATCGAGTCGCATCACCTCATCAAGACGATCGTACAGCTCGACTACTTCCCCGGCGCAGTGACGGCGATCCCGTTCGTGATCGTGGGTGGATTGCTGTTGCGCGCAGTCGTGCGGGAATGGCGCAGTCCGGCCGCGTGCGCTTCCTTGGTGAGCGCTGCATAAGCAGTCGCGAGTTCGTCGATGAGCGCTGACTGCTGGTGCAAATCGATTCGGTTGTCGAACGCACCCTGTGCGATCGGCGCAAAGCGCTGGACCGCCGCCTTCCAGGCGGTCCAGCTCGGCAGCGTGTGAGCCTTGCCGCCGTAGAGGCGATCGAGCTCGTCGATCAGATAGTGTTGTGAACGATCGACGCGCACGCCGGCCTTGTCCTTCGTGACGAAAATCGTCAGCGGCACGATCATGTCCGCGAGCGATGCGGCAGCTGCGGGCACGAGTGCAGGTGGGCGTTCCTCGAAAGCTACGCGCGCGAGCAGCCACGGTTGTGTGCCGACAAGCCCCGTCGACGGATCCGCCGGCACCCATTCGCTGGAGCGCTCGTCGAGCACCTCGAGCCAGCGATGGTCGTTGTGGCGACGCCCGAATACGGACATCTTCGGGCCTCCCTCCTTCACCATTTCACGTGCGTTGGCTTCGCGCTCGTCCGACGCGGGCTCCAGGTTGATTTCAGCGACCCAGCGATAGGGAATGGCAGCAGGTCGCATCAGTCGCTCGAGTACGGAAGAAAGGTCGGCGCAATTGCCGGCGCCGCGCGCCAGGATCTGCTCGGGCGTGCGCGACTGGTAGTCGGTCGCAACCCACTCGAGCCGCGAGTTCATCCATGACACCAGACGCTGTGTGCGTGTGACGGAGTCGCCTGCGCCGGCAACCGTACGGGCGAGGTTGTCGATCTCGGCAGCGTTCGTTGGCAGGTGCGGATCGGCCGCCCAGGTCGAGACGGAGGCGGCACATGCGATGAACGAAAGCAGAGCTGGGTAGCGGCGCGTCATGGCTGATAATCTAGCACTCGAGCTATCGACCATGGGTGACGTCCATGACATTCACTCCTGCTTTCTATCGCAGCGTCGCGGTGTGCTCGATCGTGTCGGCCATCACGACGCTCGGGCTCATCTACCTGCCGGAGTTTTATCAGCCCGCCGAGGGGTTCGAAGGGCGCATGAGGCGCGTCGACGATCCGGCGTACGCGCTGCGATCGTGGGTGTACCTGGTGCATCCGTTCATCACGTTCGCTGCGGCGCTGGGGGTTGCGATCCGAATTCGCGCTCTTCGCTCCGCGGCTGCGGTCATCGGAGTGGCCGGCTTTGCGCTTTGGGCAAGCAATGAGGCCCTGCAGCAAACGATGACGCTGTTCGCCTTCGACAAATGGCGCGCCGCCTACTTCGCGGCCGATGCGGCAACGCGCGAAATCATCCGCGCGAATTCCGCGATGTACGATGGTCTGTGGGACGCGTTCTATTTCGTGCTGCTGCTCGGCTTCTCGATCGGCAATTCCGCGCTTGGCATCGGGCTTCTGCGTGCGGGCAGGGGAGTGACGCGTATCGTCGCGTGTTTTTTTCTCGCCGCCGTCGTGCTCACGGTGTTCACGAACATCGCTCCCGAGCTGCAGTGGTGGACGGTGCCCGGGCCGATCGCGCAATGGAGTTATCCGGCCATCCAACCGCTCGGACGCGTGCTGATCGGCCTGTGGTTGTGGAGCGCGGCGTTCGAGGATGCGCCATTGCCCACCCGTTTTCGCCTCTCCCTCGCGAGGTAACGCTTCATGCCGAAGATCGATATCACCGCCGTCGCGGCGACCAGCGGATCGGGCTATCCGCCGCCGTTCGATGTGCCCTGTGCCGCACGCGAAAGGCGACGCCTGGGCGATGCGGGCGGACTCAGTGACTTCGGGGTCAACCTCATGAAGTTGCCGCCGGGCGGCTGGTCGAGCCAGCGACACTGGCACACCCACGAAGACGAATTCGTCTATGTGCTCGAAGGCGAGCTGACGCTCGTCGAAGACGGCGGCGAGACGGTATTGCGCGCTGGTGATTGCGCGGCGTTTCCAAAAGGAACCGGCAACGGTCATCACCTGGTCAACAGATCGACCACGACGGCTGTTTTCCTGGACGTCGGCTCTCGCAATCCTCTCGATCGCTGCACGTACTCGGACATCGACATGAAGACCGACGACTACGACCAGTACGTGCACAAGGACGGCACGCCTTACGGCGGGTGATCGAGCGGCATCGACACGTGATCGTGGGTCATCAGCCACTGGCCGTTGCGTTTCTCGAAGCCGACGGTCACACGGACCCAGTAGTCTGCTTTCTCTCCGTTCGCCCGCGTTCCTTGCACGTGACTCAGGCAGTGACAGAACGCGACGGTGTCGCCGAGCGTGATGCGCAGGTCCTGGCTGTCGTAGTCGATCGGTCCGGGCATCGCTTCGAACCATCTTTCGAAGTTCTTTCTGTAGTGGGCGGCGTCCGGGACTCGCTGCGGCGGCATGAGATCGAACGTGACCACGTCCGGCGCATACAGCGCCATCAATGCATCGAGGTCCTTCTCGTGCAACGCCTTGGCCCACGCTGCCAAACGCGCACGGATCGCGGCCTCGTCCTGTGTTGCAGTCGGGGTGGTCGGCATATCGCTCTCCCATGCGCGGCGGAACTGGGCTAACTTCCTGCGCATCCAACTCACGACCCGGCAGAGGAGTTGCCATGCAACCGACCATTACGCTCGTCACGCTCGGTGTGGATGACCTCGAGAGGTCGCTGCGGTTCTACCGCGACGGGCTGGGCTTTCCGACGGAAGGCATCGTCGGCGAGCAGTTCGAATTCGGTGCGGTCGCGTTCTTTCAGCTGCAGCCGGGACTGCGTCTCGCGGTGTGGCCGCGCAAGAGCATCGCGCACGATACCGGCCTGCCGGTCGGCGGGCGCAGCGCGACGGAATTTACGCTTGCCCACAATGTGCGCAGCCAGGACGAAGTCGACGCCGTCATGGCGCAGGTGAAAGCGGCGGGCGCCACGATCGTCAAGGCCGCGCACAAGACCTTCTGGGGCGGCTACACCGGCTACTTCCAGGACCCGGACGGCCACGTCTGGGAAGTGGCGTTCAACCCGCAGTGGGTCGCGGAGCAGGAAGGCTAGAAGAGCGCGGGCTTCTCACACGTCCGACTGCCGCCACAAGTCCACGCCTGAATATTTCAGGCGCATGCACTTACCGTTGATGACCTCGCCGAAGCGAATCCATTCGGTGTTGGACGGCTCGTCGTGCATGCGGAACAGATCGCCCGCCGCGGCGAGCGGCGTGCCGTCCACCAGCAATTGTCCTTTGAGGATGTACACGCGCAGGGAGCCCATCCACGGATCTTCGTTTCGGTAGTGACCGACGTAGCTGCGCCAGAGCTCCGGGACCTGGAACTGCCGCGGACCGTCGTACGCAGCGGCGGTGTACCACGCGTCGCCGCAGCTCAACTCGACGACCGGACCTTTCTCGCCCTTGCGCCCGAACACCAGCGGAAAGCAAGTGACGGACGGGTCGCTGACCTGGAACTGATCTCCCGATTCCCCCGGCTCGAGCGCGACTCGCTTGCCCGCACGCACGAGGAACAGCTTCGTTCCCTCGCGGGCGAATTCCAGTTGGCCCTTCTCGCCGGAGAACACGCCGACGTAGTCGCCCGCGTTCGCGACCTCGAACTCCGAATCGGCCGGCGGACGGGCGGGGGCTGCCTTCTTCTCGACATGTGCGCGCATGAGTTGCAGCCCGTATTTCACGACAGCGTTCGGGCGATATCCCTGTTGCGCGTTCACTGAAGCGAAGCCGCCGATGCCTGCCGCGATGTCGACTTGCAGAGCAGACATATAAGAGACCATGCCGCCGGTGTGTCGCAGCAGCGGATTGCCGTCGAGCTCGTCGACTGCCATGCCGTAGCCATAGCTCGCGGTCGGGCCGAACTCCTCGGCCTTGATGTGTCGCTTCGAGAACAGTTCGAAGCTTTCGGGTGAAACGAGGTTGCGCTTCGGGCCGCGGCCGCGGTTCGCAAGCATCTGAACATACGCACCCATGTCGCGCGCCGTCGACGCGATGCAGCCCGCGCCACTGGTGCTGACGATCTGGGGCGCTTCGCACAGCTCGCCGTGTCGGGGATACGGACGATCGCCCCAGAACGGCTGATAGCTTCGCGGCATGCGGGCACGCATCGCGAAGTCGATCGCGGGCTCGCTCTGCGACATGCCGAGCGGCTTGAAGATCCGCTCGCGAAAGATCTCGGGCAGCTCGCGCCCGTCGAGCGTCCAGGCGAGATAGCCGAGCAGGGTGAAGGCCATGTTGTTGTAGTGGAACTGTTCGCCCGGCGCGTAGGCGGCAAGGTGACGCGCGGCCGGGTCGGACGGAAATACTTCCGGTGCACCGGGCAGGCCGGACGTGTGCGTGAGCAAGTGATGCGTCGTGATCGGAGCGAACGCGGACTGCACGCGAAACCATGGGAGGTACTCGACGACCGGCTTGTGCAGGTCGAGCTTGCCCTCTTCCCGAAGTTGCAGCAGTGCGAGCGCCAGGAAGGATTTCGTGATCGAGCCGATCTGGAATAATTCGTCGGCTTCGAGCTTGCGCTGGCGATCGAGATCGCCGTAGCCGTAGGTCGCAACCCGCTGCACGCCGTCGCGATCCGCAAGGACCAGCGTCATCCCGGGGCTCTTCATGTCGCGCATGAACTGCTCGACGAAGCGGTCGAGCTCCGCGAACGTTTCGTTGTACTTCGTCGAGGTCGAAGCGAGTCCTTCCTTGACCCAGAAACCGCCGGCAGTGGCGGCGGCGCCGATCAGCGCTGCTTCGAGGACGTCGCGTCGGGTCAGTTGCATGGGTACTCCGCGGGAATTGTGTTCGTCGCGGCTGCATTGTCTTGTTAGTGACAGGTCGCTGCAAGTTGCCCATGCTTCGATTGCATGCGCCGTCTCGCGATTCTTCTCGCCATCCTGTTCGCCGGGTTCTGCGGCTTCGTCCTGTTCGTCGGGTCCAGGCTGATCGCTCCCGCGCCAGCGCCGATTGCCGAAAGCGCGCTGCAGCTGCCGCACGAGGCCGTCGAGTTTCGAGGCGCGTCCGGCAACGTGCTGCATGGCTGGTTCGTGCCGGCCGCATCGGACGGGCGCGGCACGATCGTCCTGATGCATGGCGTCCGCGCGAACCGGCTGAGCATGGTCGGCCGAGCCGTCATGCTGCATCGGGCCGGGTACGCGGTGCTGCTCTTCGATTTCCAGGCGCACGGTGCAAGTCCGGGTGAGCACATCACGATGGGTTGGCTGGAGTCCGGCGATGCCCGGGCCGCTGTCGCGTATGCAAGGAGTCGCGCTCCGGGCCAGTTCGTGGGAGCAGTCGGTGTGTCGTTGGGTGGCGCCGCCGCAGTGCTCGGCGCGGATCCGCTTCCAGTCGACGCATTGGTTCTGGAGGCGGTTTATCCCGACATCGAGGCGGCGACGGCCAATCGGCTGAGCATCCGCTTCGGCGGATTGGGTCGATTGCTTTCGCCGCTGCTCCTGATGCAACTACGGCCCCGCCTGGGAATCGGTTCCACCGAGCTCATGCCGATTGCAGCCATCACGCGAGTGCGTGCGCCGCTCTTCGTCATCGCGGGCGGCGCGGATCGTCACACCACACGCGCGGACTCGATGCGGCTGTTCGAGGCGGCTCCAGAACCCAAGCAGCTGTGGATGATCCCGGGCGCGGCGCACCGTCGACTTCGAGGCGTACTCACGACAGGAGTATGCGGAGCGTGTTCTTGCGTTCTTCGCGTCCGCGGCGAGCGCAGGCGCGGCTAGAAATCCCGATTGACGATCGGGTACTCGCGCCAGTCCTTGAAATCGAAGTGCCACCACTCGGTCTCGTAGACCGTAAAGTCTTCCTGCTCCATGGCCCGCCGCAGCAGTTGGCGGTGATCGCGTTCGGCCGGCGTGCCGCCTTCGTAGTTGGGATATGCGCGCGGCGACATCTCGTCGTAGACGCTCGGCATCGACACGGCTTTGCCCGTGCGCAAGTCGTACAGCGTCAGATCGACAGCGCAGCCGCGATTGTGCCGTGAGCCCTGCGCCGGATCGGCAACGAATTCCCTGAGTTTCGGCGGCGTCGCTTCCCAGAAGACCTTCGTGACCCACCACGGTCGATATGCATCGTGGATCAGCAAACCGTAGCCCTGTTTCGCGAGCGTGTGGTTCACACGCACGACCGCCTCGGCAGCGGGCCGCTGCAGGTACGCAGCGGCGCGCGTGTAGACGGGCGTGCTCAGGAAGTTGTTGGTCGTCGCATAGCGAATGTCGAGCTTGATCGTCGGATCGAGCTTCGTGAGTTCGACCAGATCGCTCTTGCGAAATTGTCCCGTTTCAGCCGGCGGCTGGGCGGCAAGTGCCTCTGCCCGCAGTTCCGGCACAGGTCGCTGCGGCTCGATGCGGAAGATGCCATCCGCGCCGACGCCCTCGTGAGCTTGCGCGATGCGGGCGACGCCAATCAGGGCGACCAGGATCAGTCCTGCAACTCTTCTGCTCATGGTTATCCAATACCATGCGGCAACCGGTTTCGCTACGCTCTACGCAGATCCGAGGCATACCCATGGCGACGTCGAAGAAATCCACACCGCGCAAGTCGAAGCCGGTTCTTCTCACCGGCGGCAACCCGCAGATCGCGAAGGGATACGGCAATGCGCCCGTGAAGGCATACATCGCGGCGATGCCGGGCTGGAAGCGCGCACTCGGTCGTCGCCTCGACGCGCTCATCGTGCGTGCCGTCCCCGGCGTGCAGAAGGCGGTGAAGTACAACGGGCCGCTCTACGGTATCGAAGGGCAGGGCTGGTTCATGGGCCTCTATTGCTTCACTGACTACGTCAAAGTGACCTTCTTCCGCGGCGCTTCGTTGCGCCCCGTGCCTCCGGTTGAGTCGAAGCACAAGGACGTGCGCTACTTCAAGATTCAGCAGAACGATGCGCTCGACGAAGCGCAGCTCGCGGACTGGATCGAGCAGGCGAGCCGGTTGCCGGGTGAGAGGCTGTGAACGGTGGTCTGCTAGACTCCGCCGCCATGGCCACCGAACGTCAGCCCTATCACGCTCATATCTACTTCGAGCCGCGCGAGCGCGCTGCCGCGGATCGACTCCGTCAGCGGTTGTTGGACTCGATCGGTCTCGGACAGTTTGCGAGTCTCGTGTTCGTCGGCGAGCTACGCGACCAGCCGGTCGGCCCACATCCCAAACCGCAGTTCGAGATTCACTTCCGCGAAGATGTGCTGCCGCAGGTCGTTGCGCTGCTCAGGGCAAGCGGTCTCAATGCGCTCGTCCATCCGCTGACCGATGACGATCTCGCCGATCACACGTCGCTTGGACAGTGGCTCGGCGAGCCGCTGCCGCTCGACCTTTCAGTGCTCGATCCACCGGGCATGAACCAAGGCGTGGCGCGATTCGGCAAGTCGGACTTCTAGCCGACGCGCTGTGGATTCCAGCGCGCGCCACGGATCCCGCCGACGAACCCCAGCCATCCGGCGCCGACGACAATCAATGCGCCGGCGATGAACGACTCCAACCATCCGAGGTACGGCGCATCCGGTGTGTCGCTCCTTTGAATAGCCAGCGTCGTGAGCACGACGGCAACGACAATCGCGGCGGCCCGTGCTCCGCGCGCAGCATTCGCGTTTCTGCCGATGGCAGCGGCGAGGGCGCCGGCGGCGAGGCATATCAATGACAACACCCCGCTGACGATGCTGAGCGTAATCGCATCCGTGGCGCAGTTATCGAACATCATCACCGGTTCGACGGGCCACAGCTCCGAGTGGAGCGGATAGAACACGGTGAAGTCGCAGGGGCCCCACCCGGATCGCGGCCGCGGGACGAGGAAGTAGACACCGAGCAATCCCGCGGCGGTGCCGATGACCAGACCCGGAAGGTCCGCAAGTTGCGATCGGGAAGGGGAAGCCGGCGCGTCGCTCTGCGCATCTGCTCGCGGCGCAAACGCGCCCACGAAAAATGCAATGCTCGCGGTGAAGGCTGCCGGCACGAGCAGGATTCCGAAGAAGATGACCACATCAGCTCTGTGGATCGCCTTTGCAATCGCGAGGAAACCGATCACTGCAGCGACTGTGGCTCCCAATCCGGCCGCGTCATAGCTGCGATCGCGCAGTGACACATTGACGTAGGCTCCATCGCGCCAGAGACGGCCGCAGATCAGCCACACGCGCCACAGCGCGAACGCGGCGAGCACGCTCAGCATCGAAAGCAACGGACCGAGGACGTATCGGCCCTCGCGGACACCATCGAATCCCGCGACGGCTCCGACGGCGAAGTGCAGATAAGCCGGCGCAGTGCCCAACGCAGCAAGGCCGAGGACGAGCACGAGGAGCAGGCGCAGCGCCAGCTCCTTCATGGGCGGACTCTGCGCTTCCAGTCCAGCTTCGGGACGCAGATGCGCTTCGCGAAGGTTCCGTTCCAGTCGACCTCGAAGCCGGCGCGCTTCAGTTCCTCGACGATTGCGGCGCCGATGGCCGGACCTTCGCTCTCTTCTCTGCGCGGATCGATCGGTCCGAAAGCCAGGTAGAGGCCGTCGCCGTCCACTGCTCGCGCCAGATCCTGGCCGTGATAGAAACAGTAGCCTGCGATCCTGGCTTTTTGCGGATGACGCTCGTACGCCTCGAACACGTCCTCGTGGCCGTCGCTCTGCGTATAGCCGGCGTTTTGCAGCGCGATGATGTTGCGCTCGTTCAGCCGCGCGAATACGGCATCGAGCTTGTCGCAGTCGGTTACGGCAGGCCAGCTCTTCAGCTCCCGTGCGACCGCAGCGAACTCCGAGTCGACGACCCTCTCGACCTCCTGCTGGTCGAGCTCTCCGGGTTCGTACATTTCCTCGCAGCAGATCGTGACGATCTCGTCGCGGTCGTTGAAGCCGCCGCGAACGAAGCGGCGAATCTCCTGCAAGATGTCTTCGTCCAGGGGCATGGACGAAGTATCGCCATAAGCTCGTCCGATCGCTACTTCGACTCGCGCAGATAAGGCGCGACGTTGTGCGCGATCTTCTCGAACTCCTCGGGACGCAACGGGATGCCTTTACGGAAGGCAGCCCACGAGCCAGCCGGGTCGGGATGATTGCCGAACGCGGCATCCGAGCCGTACAGAATGCGGTCGAGGCCGATCTGCCGGATACGGTCGGCGACGACCTGTGCAGGCTCGGGCGTGTTTGCGACCAGAGCGACATCGGAGACATCGAAGTAAAGGTTGCGCGTGGCGGGCAGATGCGCCGCGACCGCTTCCGCGTAGACGGCCAACGCGTCGCGCGCGAAGTCCGCGCCGCCCCACAGGTGTGCGATCTGAACCGGGATGTCGGGCGCGGCAGGCAGAATCTTTTCCAGAATGATGCGTGCCTCGCGAGCGCCGTAGCTGTCGCCGTTGCGAACGTGGGCCACGATCGGCAATCGAGCTCGATTGGCAGTGGCGAACACTTCGCGAATACGGCGGACGTGCTCTTCTTTCAGCAGGTCGACGCGCGAGTTTGCGAAGTGCAGCTTCAGTCCCTTGAAGCGTTTGTCGGCAATGCACAGCCGCAGAGTCTCGGCTGCAGCATCGCTGACGGGATTGAGGCTGCAGAATGCCACCAGGCGATCGGGAAAGCGTGCAGCCTGCGCCGCCGTCCACGCATTCTCGGCTTGCATGGCTTCTCTCGATCGGGCCGTCATACGGGTCGGGGAATCGAACCAGTAGCCGACGGAGAGCACGACCGCGCGCTTGATGTGCGCAGAGTCCAGCATGCCCACGAGCCGCTGCGCATCGAGCGGTTGTTCCAGCGGCGGGCCGGGGAAGAGGGGGTACTCCGTCGCGATCTGCCACTGCTCGCCTTCACGGATCAGCTCGATCATGACCGTGCCGACCCACTTGCGCTCGATGCCCTCGCCCCGTGCATAGCGCGCGGCGAGGCGAGCCCGGTTCTCGTCCGCCGTGTAGGCCACCGGTGTGATCTGGTAGGGACGGGCGAAACGCGTGCCGATGTATCTGGCGACTGCATCGCGCCCCTTCACCCAGTCGTCGTCGTCGACATTGAAGACGATTGCGTCGGCGGCGTAGATCGCCGCGAGCCGCGGGGGGTCGTTCCATGAGGCTTCGTGCTGCTTCAGAACCTGCGTGATCGCCGCCGGCAGGTCGGCGGTGTGCTGCGGACTGTTGAGAAGGGCGGCGCCCTGCGGACTCAGCAAATGCTGGTGATGGTCTACGTCGGGCGCGAGCTCGTCGGCTGCGAAGGTCGGTGTATTGCAGGCGATGCTCAGGACGGTGCATGCGACCGCCAACGATCGCCGCAGGCCCGTGCTCACTTTGCTGGTCACGCTCGAGGCTCCCCGTGGTTGTAGTGCTCCCCAGCTAAGGACGCTGGAGCCGCTCTTTTGTTACAGGGCAGATACGATTGACAGCCCACGCCTGCAGTAGCAACGTACGCTGCAAATACAGCGAGCATGGAGATGCACATGCCACATAGAACAACAGCGTACGGAGTCTTCCATTTCGCACTCGGGTGGTTCTCGTTGCTGCTGGTGGCGGCCGCGGCGCAAGCAGATTCCTGGATCGAGGCCAGCAGCGATCATTTCGTCATCTACAGCGATCAGAACGAGATCGCTGTCAGAGGCTTCACCGAGCGGCTGGAGCGCTTCCACGGCGCGATGGCGCACGTGTATGGGAAGAAGCAGGACAAGCCCGGTCCGTCCAATCGCGTCACGGTGTTCGTGCTCTCGAGCCAGGGCGAGGTGCGCGAAGTCACCGGCACCAAGAATCGCTTCATGGCGGGCATCTACATGCCGCGCGCGGGATCGTCGATCGCGCTGATCCCGCGAGTGCGCGGCCCGTCGCGCTACGAGCTGTCGGGCGAGACGATCCTCTATCACGAGTACGCTCATCACTTCATGTCCGGGCTGACGGTGCGGGCCTACCCGCGCTGGTTCAGCGAAGGGTTCGCGGAGTTCTTCGCGGGTGCGAAGTTCCGGGACGACGGCAGTGTCCTGCTCGGCACGCCCGCGACCCATCGCACCGCCGAGCTCGTGTATGCGCGCGAAGTGCCGATCCGCAAATTTCTCGACTTCGACGGCGGGGCCGGCGAGCAGAAGTTCAGCTTCGACTCGTTCTACGGGCAGAGCTGGATCATGTTCCACTATCTGCAGATGGCGCCGGAGCGCGCGGGGCAGTTCAGCAAATATCGATTGCAACTGGCGAATGGACACACTGCGCTGGAGTCTGCGGAGACTGCCTTCGGCGATCTCGACAAGCTCGACAAAGACGTCGAGTACTACATGAAGCGCCACCGCCTCAGCGCCATGGTCATCGATGCGCCTTACCTCAACTTCGGGCCGATCACGGTGCGCGAGCTGCGCCCGGGCGAGGCGGCCATCATGCCGGTCATGATCGAGTCGAAGGCCGGCGTTTCCCGCGAAGAGGCGCTGCAGCTGGTGCCGGAAGCGCGCAAGGTCGCAGCCAAGTATCCCGATGACGCTGCGGTGCTCGCGGCCCTGTCGGAAGCAGAGTTCGACGCGGGCAACGACGATGCGGCGATCGCTGCCGCGGACCGCGCTGTCGCCATCAATCCCAAACTGATCAATGCCCAGATCCAGAAGGGCTATGCCCTCGCGCACAAGGTGGAGAGCGGCGCGCTGCCGAAGGAGTCGTGGCCGGACGTGCGCGCCCAGTTCATCAAGGCGAATGGCGTCGAGAACGACAATCCGATTCCTCTGGTGCAGTTCTACCTGACGTTCACGAAAGAGGGCACGCAGCCGTCGAAGAACGCTATCGCCGGTCTCGAGTGGGCGATGGAGCTCGCGCCGTTCGATGCTTCGCTGCGCTGGCTCGTTGCACAGCAGATGATTGCCGACGATCGTCTGCAGCAAGCGGCGCAGACGCTGGTGCCGCTCGCCTACAGTCCGCATCCGGGCCAGCACACCGACCAGGCGCGGAAGCTTCTGCAGGATGTCGAAGAGAGGCTGGCGGCGGCGTCGCCACCAGCCTCACCGAAGCAGGAGTGACGAGCTACTGAAAGACGTTGAGGTTGTACAGGCTCACCCGGCCGCCGCAGAAGCCTGACTCGCTCGCGCAGCCGATCCCGACCAGCACGCGCTGATTGGCGAGAGACAGCGAAGTGCTCTTGAACGCGTCCGACTGCAGCACGCCTCTGGGCACTACGCTCGAACCCGAGCGCGTAAAACTGAAAGTGACGTTGCCAACGAGCGGGTTGTCGCTCTCGAAGCTCTGCGCGTTGATGACGATGCGTTGATCGAACATCGCGATCTGCCGGCCGAAGAGCACGTGATCCTCGCGGAACAGCTCCGGCCCCGGATCGAGCTTGAGCGTCTCGACGTAGATGCCGCCGCCGGGTGTGAAGACATACGCGGCTCCGGGGGGCATCCCCAGGTCACCGCCCGCGAAGGGCGCCCCGACGATGATCATCTGGCGATCGATCGCGACTGCCGCGCCAAATCCATCGTGCAGAGCGGTCCGAACGGTCGGGACCAGTTTCTGATTGTTGCGCCAGACACCCGCGCTGTTACGCCGAAAGATGTACGCAGCGCCCCTGCCGGGTGCGCCGATGACCATGGCCTGGCCGCCCATGCTGATGGAAGCGCCGAAGCCATCGGCGACCGGGCCGTCCGGGGACAGGAGCTTGCCGCGAGCGATGAACTTGCCCGTGGCATCTCGCTCGTAGATGTAGACCGCGCTGGGGTTGTTGTTCCGGAGCGCACCAACTGCCAGCGTGCCGTTCTCGTAGTGGATTGCATGCGCGAACTCGAAGACATCGTCGGCGGTGGGAGGCGCAATCCTTTGTCTCTGTGTCCACACGCCGTTGCTGCGTTGAAAAACGTACGCAGCTTGCCGCGCGCCGACGACGAGAATTCCGTCGCGGTAGGTGAGCGTGCGGCCAAACTCGCCGGAGGTCGTTGCCGGGGTCGGAACCAGGGTCGAGGTGCGGACCAGCGCCGTCGAGCTGGAACTGTAGACACCGACGCGCTGCACCCCGGGCATGCCGATGAACGCGAGATCATCTCGAATCACGACCGCCGTGCCGAAACTGGTGTCGTCCGGCTCGTTCAGGTCCCCTCCGACATCAGCCGCAGTGGGTTGCAGATTCTGGAGCCGCGGATGGATCGGTAGATCGGCCGAGGCTATTGGTGCGAGGAGGGCGAGGCCCGCGATGGAAGCACAAGCCGCCAGCGCGCGAGTGACGTAGCGCAGCATAATTCTCTCCCTGCTTCGTGTTGTAGGCGCCAGAGGAACGCGACGCCTACAAAGGAGAGTTCCGCGACTACAAGCGAATTACTAGTTCGTCCACCAGGCGATGAATTCCTTGAAGCCGATGTAGCCGTCGCCCTCGGTGTCCGCGGCTTCGAAATTCAGCAGCACTTCCGCGCTGGAAATGTCGGCATCCAGTTGCTCCAGCAACACGCGGAACTCCGCGGTGTCGATGAAGCCGTCGCCGTTGAAGTCGTAGGCTTCGAACACCTGGCGCGGTGAAGAAATATCGATCTCGGTGAGTGTTTCCATGATCGTCTCCATGGGACAGCACTCTGAGCCTGGCTCGCTTAAGGCCGCCTGAATCGACCTATTTGACAGATTCCAGGCTGGGTTAGGCTACGCGCATGAAGCCGCCCGTCGAACCGATGCTCGCCAAGCTCGCGGAAGAGCTGCCGGCGGGGGACTATATATATGAGCCGAAATGGGACGGCTTTCGCGCGCTCGTTTTTCGCGGCAAGGACGACGTGTACGTGCAGAGTCGCGATTCGCGGCCGCTCGATCGTTACTTTCCGGATCTGCACGCTGTGCTGCTCGAGCGCCTGCCGCCGCTGTGCGTGATCGATGGCGAGATCGTGATTGCGACCGAGCACGGCCTCGATTTCGACGCCCTGCAATTGCGGCTGCATCCGGCGGCATCGCGCGTCGAGAAGCTCGCGAGGCAGACGCCAGCTTCCTTCGTGGCTTTTGACGTGCTCGCGGTCGGAGAAAAAGATCTGATGAGCGAGCCGCAGAGTGCACGCCGCGCCGCTCTCGAAAAGCTGTTGAAGAAAGTCACGCCGCCGGTGTACATCACACCTGTCACGCGCGATCGCGCGGTTGCGCAGGACTGGCTGACACGATTCGAAGGAGCAGGACTCGACGGCGTGATTGCGAAGCCGGAATCGGGCACGTACCAGCCGGGCAAGCGCGCAATGATCAAGGTCAAGCACGCGCGCACGGCCGAATGCGTCGTGGCCGGATTTCGCTGGCACAAGAGCGGCAAGGACACGGTCGGCTCGCTGCTGCTCGGTCTTTACGACGACGACGGCACGCTCCAGCACGTCGGCGTCACCTCATCCTTCACTATGACGGTGCGCAAACAACTTGCGAAGGAGCTCGAGCCGCTGCGCAAGAACGCGATGGACGAGCATCCGTGGCGCGAGTGGGCGGGCGCCGGGGCCGAATCGAGCCGCATGCCCGGCGCGCAGAGTCGCTGGAGCTCGGGCAAGGATCTATCCTGGGAGCCGTTGCGGATCGAGCGCGTGTGCGAAGTGAAGTACGACCACATGCAGGGCGACCGATTTCGCCATGCGGCGATCTTCCTGCGCTGGCGGCCGGACAAGCAGCCGCAGGATTGCCGTTACGACCAGCTCGAAGTCACGAAGCCCTACGAGCTCGAACGGATCTTCTCGTCCGGATCGAGCGGTTCCTGAGCCGGACGGAGATCTTCCGGCACATGCTCGAGATTGACACGGATCCGCGTCCAGGTGCTGTAACGTCCGCGCATCGAGTCAACCAGCACGTCAGCCGGTTGCAGGTGAGCCCCGACTTCGGGATGTCGCGCCTTCCAGCGTTCGAGTCCGGCCAACGCGTCCTGTTTGTGGCGAGCACGGCCGATCTCGATGAGCGGCTTGGAAGATTTGCGCCTCGAAGGCTGCACGCGCGGCGGCTCCGACGATTGGCGTCTGTAGTGCGGTGGCCATGGCGCGTCACCCAATCCCTGTCGTGCGAAAAGCTCCAGCAATCCTGCGATCGAGCCCGCTTGCTCATCGATACCCGCGTGCAGATCGCCGAGTTTCGCGAAACGCGCGGGCATGGATGCCAATGTGAAGTCCGCGGGATTGCAGTCGGCGACTTCGTCCCACGCAAGCGGTGCCGAGACGCGCGCGTCCGGCGTCGGTCGCACGGAGTAAGCGGCCGCGACAGTGCGATCCTTCGCATTCTGGTTGTAGTCGACGAACACACCCTGACGCTCTTCCTTCCACCACTTGCTCGTCGCGAGTGTCGGCGCGCGCTTCTCGACTTCGCGCGCAACTGCGAGTGCAGCGCGACGTACTTCATCGAAGTCCCAGCGCTGTTCGATGCGCACTACGATGTGCATGCCGCGCGAGCCGGACGTCTTCGGCCAGCCAACCAGGTTGAAGTCGGTCAGAACGGAGCGCGAAACCGCGGCGACTTCCTGCAGCTGCTGCCACGTCACGCCCGGCACAGGATCGAGATCGATGCGCAATTCGTCGGGATGCTCGAGGTCTTCCGCGCGTACGGGATGGGGGTGTAGTTCCAGACAAGCCAGGTTCGCGAGCCACGCGAGTGCAGCCGCATCGCGCGGCACGACTTCCTCCGCAACGCGTCCCGACGGGAACCGCAACTCGACGACTTCGATCCACGGCGGGCGACTCTTCGGCGCGCGCTTCTGATAGAAGTGCTCGCCTTCGATGCCATCGGGAAAGCGCACGAGCATGTTCGGGCGACCGCCCGCGCCGCGCAGCGCGCCCTCCGCCACGGCGAGGTAATAGCGGGCGAGATCGAGCTTGGTGTGGTTCGCCTTCGGGAACAGGACTTTGCCGGGATGCGAGATCGCGACCTCGCGCTCGCCGATGACAAGAACCTCCGCTTGCTCAGTGTCGCTTGGCATCCGACTTCGTACGCACTGCGTTGAACTCGGACTCGCGTCGCCATTGCGGCCAACGCGTGGAGTTCGCGAGCCCCTTGCCGATCGAGTAGAAGAGCTCGACGTCCTGCGCGGCGCCACGGAAGTCCAGGTTCGCATTCCAGTCGTCGCACGGCTGGTGATAGCAGCGCATGTAGCCTTCGAGCCAGCGATTGCCGGCTTCGCGGCCGCCCTCGCGCAGATCGGCCGGGCCGCTGATGCCCATCAGCAGCAGCACGGGCACGCCGGTGCGCGCGAGCGGGAAGTGATCGGCGCGATAGAAGAGCCCGCGCTCGGGCAGCGATTCGGGAGTGACGACGCGATTCTGCGCGGCCGCGGCGCGGGCGAGATCGTCTTCGAGATCGCTCTGTCCCGGACCCACGAGCAGCACATCCTTCGCGAGGCCGCCGGTCTGCAGAATGTCGAGCGTCAGATTCGCGACGGTCTTCTCCAGCGGGAAGAGAGGTTTCGCCGCGTACGTGATCGAGCCGAGAAGACCGCGCTCCTCGCCAGTCCAGGCAGCGAAGACCAGCGTGCGTTCCGGCTGCGGCCCCGCCTTGAACACGCGTGCGAGCTCCAGCACACCCGCCATGCCGAGCGCATCGTCATTCGCTCCCGGCCGGATCTTGCGACCCTGTGCATCGGGCGGACCGATGCCATACGCATCCCAGTGCGCCGCGAACATGATCGTTTCGTCCGGGCGCTTGCTGCCCGGGATCTTTGCGAGGACGTTGCGGCTCTCGGCCAGCGTCGACGTCACCGGCAGGTTCGCATTGAAGCTCACGTTCTTCAGCTCGACCGGCTTGAAATCGGCGCGGCGCGCCTGCTCGCTCAATGCGGCAAGATCGAGGCCCGCCGACTTGAACAATTCGCCGGCGGCGGCACTCGCGAGCCAACCCTGCAGGAGCAGGCGCTCGTTGGGATTGTCCCGCACGATGTCGTAGTTCTCACCGGCGGGCGCAACGACGGTTGGCCATCCGTAGCCGGCGCCTTCGGTGTCATGAACGATCAGCGCTGCGAGGGCGCCGCGACGCGCGGCTTCCTCGTACTTGTACATCCAGCGGCCGTAGTAGGTCATGCGCCGATCGCCGAAACGGCCCGCCACGGGCTCGCCAGGCTTCGCATAGAAATCGGGATCGTTCACCAGGTACACGGCGACTTTCCCGTGGAGGTCGACCTGCTTGTAGTCGTCCCACTGCCGCTCCGGCGCTGTGACGCCGTAGCCCACGAAAACCATCGGCGCGTCCTTGATGGACACGCGGTCGACTTTGCGAACCGTGTTGACGTAGATGTCGGTGCTCTGCGTGAACGCGCGTGCCTTGCCCTGAATCGTCATGCTCATCGTCGCGGGCGCACCGATCTGCGTGCGAACGAGCGGCACGCTCTGCGTCCAGCCGCCGCGCTCCCCGGCAGGCTCGAGGCCCAGCTCGCGAAAGCGCTTGGAAATCCATTCGACGGTTTTCGTTTCGCCCGGCGTGCCGGGTGCGCGGCCCTCGAACTCGTCCGAGGCCAGCACCTTGACGGTCTGCGAGATGCGCTCGGGGTCGATCGGGCCGGAAGTTTCGGCGGCGAAAGCGCCGGAGAGGCCGAGTAGGGCGATGAGGGACAGCAGGCTGCGACATTTCATAGTGTGCGAGAGTTTGCCTCGTACTGGACAAGAAGCGAAAGATCGGGTTTTCTCAGGCAGTGAAGTCTCGTGCCATTCGCCAACTCTGCCGTGCCCGCGACCTGCTCGCCGACGTGCGCTGCGCGAACATCTCCATCGGCGATGCGGCGCGCGAGGCGCGGCTGTCCTCGTTCCACTTCATTCGTCGCTTCGAGGCCGTGTTCGGCGAAACGCCGCACCAGTTCCGGACCCGCGAGCGGCTGATCGCTGCGCAAAGATTGCTCGCTCGCGGCCACTCGGTGACGGACGTGTGCCTGGATGTCGGCTTCAACAGCCTGGGATCGTTCAGCGCGCTGTTCACGCGCAGGATCGGCCTGTCGCCCGCGGCGTATCAGCGCAGCTTGCGCCGCTCCGTCTACGTCGTGGATTGGACGCCGCATCCTCCGATGTGCCTGCTGTGGATGGGTGGGCCTGACGCGATCGCAATTTTCGAGAAGACAGCGCGCCGGCCGTGAGCAATGCTCCGCGCCTGGTGAAGCGGCGAGGACGTGCGTCAATGAGGATCAAGCTCAACAGCATCTTTGTGAACGACCAGGAGAAGGCGCTGCGGTTCTACACCGACGTGCTCGGCTTCAGGAAGAAGCAGGACTTTCCCGTCGGCGGCGCGCGCTGGATCACCGTCGTGGCGGCCGAGGGTCCGGACGATCTCGAGCTCGTGCTGGAGCCGAACAGCCATCCGGCGGCGAACGCCTATCAGTCCGCGCTCATGAAGGACGGCATTCCCTGCACGGCGTTCGAGAGCGCGGACATTCAGGGCGAAGTGAAGCGGCTCAAGGAGAAAGGCGTGGTCTTCACGATCGAGCCGACGAATGCCGGCACCGTCATCATCGCGATCTTCGCCGACACCTGCGGCAACCTGATCCAGGTCTATCAGCAGAAGACCTGAGTCAGCACGCGCGAAAGATGCGCGTCTCGTGCGCGAGCGGCCGCAGCGTGTTCGCGATGGCCGGGGAGGGCCACTCGGCCTCGCCGAGGCACAGATAGCCTTCTTCGCGCACGGCGCTCCGGGCGGAGTGCAGCGCCAGGTCCTGCACCTCGTGCCCGAGGTAGATGAGGACGTTGCGGAAGCAGACCAGGTCGAACTCACCGCTCCCGGGCGGTGGCCGCGACGAAAGGATGTCGTGATGGCTGAATCGCACGCGCTCGCGCACCAGGGGGTTGACCTCATGGGATCCGTCGGTGCGGATGAGGTAGCGCTCGCGCAGGTCCTTCGGTAATTCGATCAGCGCGGCATCGGCGTAGTAGCCGTGCGAGGCCCGGTGCAGCGCGCCGGGATCGATATCCGTCGCTTCGATCGCGCAGTCGATGCCCGCTTCGGCGAAAAGCATCGCGAGCGTGTACGGTTCCTCGCCGCAGCCGCAGCCGACGCTCCAGACCGTCAGCGGCCGGCCCGCCGCTTGTCGCGCAAGCTCGGGCAAAACTTCCTTGCGCAAGACGTCGAACGCGGGCGCGTGCCGGTAAAAGCGGCTGACCTTGATCGTGACGTGCTCGAGCAGTCGTGCCGCTTCGCCCTCGCGGTCGCGCAGGAACTGCAAATAGTCCGCGTACGTCGTCGCCCCCACCGAGACCATTCGATTCATCGTGCGGCGCGCGACGGTCGGCAGCCGGTACGATGCGAAGTTCGTCCCGGTGCGCTCGTGCAGGAGTTGCAGGATCTCGCCGAACGCCGGGTCGTCAATGGTTGGGACGCCGGTCTCGGGACCAGCGAGCGATGTCATGTCGAACTCTCTCCCCGGATACGCTGAGCGGCGAGATCTCGCATCAGCACGGTGCGGATTTGAGCAAATGTTCCGCTCACCGACAACGGTCGGGAATCTTTACAGTCCGCGCGCGATCAAGGATAAAGCGGAATGCCTGACAGGCTGGTGATTCGCGTAAAACTTCCGTCACGGGACGCGCAGCCCAAGGCGACGGCCCGATCGCGTTTGAGCGCAGGCGCGCTGGCGCTGATTGCGGGAGCGGTCGCGGTCGTGATCGCGGTGATTGCAATCATGATGTTGCGAACCGAGCCCACTCCCGAGCCGGTCGTCACTCGAGCTCCCGCGCCGACACCTGCGCCGCGCGAAATCCCGCCGGTGGTGCAGCCGCAGCCGATCGAGCCGGAAGTGCAGAAGCCGCCGGCAGTCGCACCGAATGCAGCCGTCAACGAAGTCGTCCCCGATGTTCCGCTGAGCGCGCGGCAGACGATCAAAGGAACGATCAGAGTGTCGGTGCGCGTGATCGTCGCCCAGGACGGTACGGTTGTTGCCGCGAACGCGGACGAACCGGGTCCGAGCCGCTACTTCGAGCGGCTGTCACTCGAAGCCGCGCGCAAGTGGACCTTCGCGCCGGCGAGCTCGGACAAGCAGCGGGTCATGATGCTGAGGTTCTACTTCAAGCGCAGCGGGACTTCGGCCCGCGCGAGTCCGGCGCAGTGAAATTCCGGTTGACAGCCGCGCTCGTTGTCCTGGCGGCGTCGCCTGCTCTTGCCGAGCCTTATCGCCCGGCGCGACTCGAAGATGGCCGCGTCGATCTGCAGGGTGTGTGGGACCTGTCGAACCTCACTCCGCTGGAGCGGCTTTCGGGATTCGATTCGCTCGTCATCTCGCGCGAGCAGGCCGATGCGATCGAGGAGCGCATTGCCGGCCTGCGCAGGAATCAGCCGACCGGCGCCGCGGCGGAAGGATTCGATGAGGTGCGGAGACTCGAGCCGATCGGCGGCCAATGGCACAGCTCGGTGATCGTCGAACCAGCCGACGGCCGCATTCCAGGCAATGCGGCATTCCGCGCGCAGGCTGCCGCGTTCCGCGCTCGAACGACCACGAGCGCCGACGGCCCGGAAGAGCGGCCGCCGACGGAGCGTTGCCTGAGCTCACCGGCATCGACGCCGCCGATGCTGTCCGTGCCCACGCTCAATCTGCACCAGATCGCGCAGACGCCCGCTGTCGTGTTGATCCAGTCGGAGTGGAATCGCGATGCGCGAATCGTGCGCATGAATGCGCGGCACAACCCGGCCGCGCTCGCGTCCTGGCTCGGCGATTCGGTCGGCTGGTGGGACGGCGACACGCTGGTGGTCGAGACGCGGCACTTTTTGCCCGCTGCGCACCTGCGCTTCACCGCCGGCATCTATTTCCTGGTCTCGCCCGCGACGGTCGTCACCGAGCGCTTCACGCGAACCGCGGACGACGAGTTGAGCTACGAGTTCTCGGTCGCCGATCCAACCTGGTACGCGACGCCGTGGCAGGGCCGCAATCGTCTGCGTCGCTCGTCCGAGCCGATCTACGAGTTCGCGTGTCACGAAGGGAACTATGCCGTGCGGTTCATCCTGCAAGGCATGCGGGTGCAGGAAGAGGCGGCTAACGCTCCGGTCCGCTAGGGCTTCGGCTGCTGCGAAGCTGGCCGCCCCAATCGCAGAGCAGGTGCTCGCGTGAGGCGACCGTAAGCATCACAGCGCCGAGTAGTCGACGGACTGGTCACAGCCGGCGAGGAGGAGGGCGGCGACCACGCACACGAGTGATGTTGTTGTTGCGCGCATGTGAGCAATACCGCGATTCACTTCGAATGAAGCTGCAGGAATGCGGCCGTGGCGTCGCGCGCTCGTGTTGCGATTTCGCGCGGGCTCGGCCGTTCGGCGACGCCGAGCAGCAGGCTGACCAGCAGATTGCCCCACAACAACCCGCCGAACCGTTCGGCCAGGTCGGCCGGACGGCCGTCGAGCAGTCCGGCCGCCTGCGCCTGGGTCATGATCTGGCGCAAGGCGGTCCGGCTCGCTTCGCGCCCGATGGAGTCGAGTGCTTGCGCCACTTCGGGTGCGCGGACGGCATCGGCGATCGCGAGCCGGAAGACCGTGATGACGGTGGGGTCGGCGATCTCGCGGACGAGTTGCGAGCCGAAGGAGGTGAGAACTTGCGTGAGCGTTGCGCGATCGCGCGGCGCAGGCACGTCAGCGGGGACCTTCAGTCGCGTGGCGCGCTCGCTGATGCACGCGATCAGGATTTCCTGCTTGTTGCCGACGAGCGCGTACAGCTCTCGCTTCGACACGCGAGCGCGCGTGGCGATCTCGAGTGTGCTGGTCGCCGCGTAGCCGCCCTTCATGAAAGAAGCAAAGGCTGCGTCGAGAATGCGGGCGCGAGCGTCGGTTTCCTCGGTCGTCGTCATCAATCGGCCTCTTGACCGCCGGTACCGCATGGTACCAGACTGGCTCGCAGTTGGTACCGGTGGGTACCGAGCGCTCCAGTCCATTCCGAGGACTTCACTCATGCCTCCACAGCTCTACTTCTTCGTCAGCATTGCCTTTGCTTTCATTGCGTGGGGGATCGTCGTCAGGCGATACGCCTGGCCGAAGCTGCGTTCGCTGCCGCGGGCGGCAGCGCTGCGGCCGATTCTCATCCTGCACAGTTTCCGGTTCGTCGGATTGGCGTTCGTGGTTCCGGGTGTCGTGTCGCCGGACCTGCCCTCTGCGTTTGCGAATCCAGCTGCATACGGGGACATCGTCGCTGCGACACTCGCGCTGGTCGCGCTTGCGACCCTGCGGACCCGAATGGGTTTCGCGATCGCGTGGATGTTCAACCTGTGGGGGTCATTCGATCTTCTGAGCGCGTTCTATCACGGCGGCATGGCCGGAATGATGCCGGGCCAGCTGGGCGCCGCTTACTTCATTCCGACTTTCCTCGTGCCGCTGATGCTGATCACTCACGCGCTGGCGTTCCGGATTCTGTTACTGAACGCGGATCGTGACCGTGTTGCCGTGTATGGGGAGGGGAAAAGCGCTGCGGCCATGTAAGACAGGCCATCGGTGAAAACCGAGACCCGCGCTTGCAGTGCCGATGAACGTGAAGGGGGTCACAAAGCTGCAGCCAATCGAGCCTCTATAGTCCGTTCAGACTCAATCGCGCCCGGAACGCGCCGTTAGACCCTGTAATGATGCGAATCCTGCACCTGGACGATGACCCGATGGACGCCGTGTTCGTCCAGCGTGCAGTGCAGTCGCAAGGAATCGAAGCGACGTTCACGGACGTCGCGACGGCTGCCGAATTCACTCGAGCGCTGCAGTCCGGCAGCTTCGATGCCGTGATCGTCGACAACGCGCTGCCGGGCTACAGCTCGAAGGAAGCGATCAAGCACGTGAGGATCGCGCGTCCCGAGACGCCGGTCATCGTGTGCTCGGGTGGCGGTCGCGATGCGGACGTCGCCGCGAACTTCGCCGCCGGCGCCAACGACTACGTCCTCAAAGACTACCCTTCGATGCTCGTCGCCGCCCTGCGGCGGCATGTCGCGAAATCGGCGAGCCCGGCGCCGGGCCGGAGCGCCGGCATGAACCTGCTCGTCGAAGTCGTGCAGAAGCTGTCGCTCGCGCGCGATCTCGACACGATCGTAGGAATAGTCAGAGTCGCGGCGCGGCAGCTGACCGGCGCCGACGGCGCCACCTTCGTCTTGCGCGACGGCGACAAGTGCTACTACGTCGACGAGGACGCGATCTCGCCGCTCTGGAAAGGCCAGCGGTTTCCGCTGGAGGCGTGCATCAGCGGCTGGGCGATGCTCAACAGCCAGTCCACCGTCATCCCGGATATCTACAAGGATCCGCGAATCCCGCATGCCGCGTATCAGCCCACCTTCGTGCACAGCCTGGCGATGGTGCCGATTCGCTCGACGGCGCCGATCGGCGCGATCGGCAACTACTGGGCCGATCATCACGAATGCACGCGTGACGAGCTGATGCTGCTCGAAGCGCTCGCGAACACGACCGCAGTGGCGATGGAGAACGTGCAGGTCTACCAGAGCCTGGAACGGAAAGTTCGCGAGCGGACCCGCGAGCTGCAGCTCGCCAACCAGGAGCTCGAGTCCTTCTCGTTCGCCGTCTCGCACGACTTGCGGGCGCCGTTGCGGCACATGAATGCGCTCATCGACCGCATGGCCGATGACAGCGAGCCGGCGCCGGCGCAGCGCGTCGAGCGTCTGCGCGATTGCACGGATCGCATGGGCCGTCTGATCGACGACCTGCTGCGTCTGTCGATGATCAGTCGCGCGGAGCTGCGGCTCGGGTCGGTCGATCTCGGCTCGATCGCGTCGAAGATCATGCAGCGCTTCAGGGCTGCGGATCCTGCACGCGCCGTGGAATTTCGTCTCGCCGTCGGCGGTGAAGCGCGGGCGGACCTCGGACTCATGGCGGTGGTGCTGGAGAATCTGCTGGGCAATGCCTGGAAGTATTCGTCCAAGCGCGACCGCAGTGCGATCGAGTTCGCGGCGCGCGAAGAGCAGGGGCGTCGCGTCTATTGCGTCACGGACAATGGCGCAGGCTTCGACAGCAAGCTCGCCGACCACCTGTTCAAACCTTTCAGCCGACTGCATGCCGCGAAGGATTTTCCAGGCATCGGCATCGGCCTCGCCACTGTTCAGCGCATCATCCAGCGCCATGGCGGAGAGATCTGGGCACGCAGCGAAGGACAGGACCGCGGCGCGGAGTTCTGCTTCACTCTGCAGGTCGAGTAGTCGGGCCAAAAAAAACCGATCGGGTCAGGCATCCACCGGCGCATGGGAACAACCTGCGCCTTTGTGCATTTTGCAATTTAGAAAAAACCATGTGCCGGGGCGGTCTTACCTCGACTCCCGCCGCGGCCACACTACTTGTCGCAGGACTCGCAGTCTGGGAAGCATATGGCCGTACAAAGCGCGTTGAAGACAGTGTCTGAAGAATCGCCACGCATCTCCACGGGATGCGTCGGGCTGGACACCATCCTCAAGGGCGGTCTGGATACGAACCGCATGTACCTGTACGAGGGGCGTCCGGGTACCGGTAAGACCACCCTGGCGCTGCAGTTCCTGATGGAGGGCGCGCGCAGCGGCGAGCGGGTGCTCTACATCTCGTTGTCGGAAACAGCGGAGGAGCTGCGGCTGGTTGCCCAGCGGCATGGTTGGTCGCTGGATGGCATCGAAATCTTCGAGCTCGTGACGTCGGAAACCGCGCTCGACTCGGCGCGGGAGCTCACGGTCCTGCATCCGGCCGAGGTGGAGCTCAGCGAGACGACCAAGCTGGTCTTCGATCGCGTCGCGCAGCTCAATGCGACGCGCGTCGTGTTCGACAGCCTCTCGGAGCTGCGGCTGCTCGCGCAGAACACGCTGCGCTACCGGCGGCAGGTGCTGGCGTTGAAACATTTCTTCGCGAGCCGCCAGTGCACGGTCATTCTGCTGGATGACATGACTGCAGCGGGCGATGATCTCCAACTGCATTCGATCTCTCACGGCGTGGTGTTGCTGGAACAGCTGGCAATCGACTACGGCGGAGAGCGCCGCCGCTTGCGCATCGTGAAGATGCGCGGGATCGAGTTCAGCGGCGGCTACCACGACTTCGTCATTCGCAAGGGCGGCCTGGAGGTATTTCCCCGGCTCGTCGCCGCCGACCATCACAAAGAGTTCATCGGCGACTTCGCTCCCAGCGGCAACGCGGAGCTGGACCGGATGCTGGGCGGAGGTCTGGAACGCGGCACCAATACGCTGCTGCTCGGCGCGGCCGGCGTCGGCAAGTCATCGCTCGCTCTGACCTACGCGATCGCAGCGGCGGAACGCGGCGAACACTCCGTCTTCTTCGCCTTCGACGAAGGTCGCGGCACGCTGGAAGCTCGCGCGCGGGTGCTCGGCCTGAAGCTCGACGATGCGCTCGACAGCGGATTGATCCGCTTTCAACAGATCGACCCGGCCGAAATGTCACCCGGCGAGTTCGCGGCGAACGTGCGACGCAGTGTCGAGGTGGACGGCGCTCGCCTCGTCGTCATCGACAGTCTCAACGGCTATCTCAACGCCATGCCGGAAGGGCGCTTCCTGGTTCTGCAGATGCATGAACTGCTGAGCTACCTGAACCAGCAGGGTGTGTTGACCCTTCTGGTGCTCGCCCAGCACGGTCTGGTCGGCCCCATGAACACGCCCCTCGACATGAGTTACCTGAGCGATGGCGTGCTCATGCTGCGCTACTTCGAATACGGCGGGATGGTCCGGCGGGCGCTGTCGGTCGTAAAGAAGCGCAGCGGCACTCACGAGCACAGCATTCGCGAGTTTCGGCTGAGCAGAGAGGGCATCAGCGTCGGGCCGCCGCTCGTGAATTTCCGCGGCATCTTCTCCGGAACGCCTGAATACACAGGCGAGAGCATTCCCCCGATCGGCAACGAGCATGCCCGCAGCTGAGACCGCCGACGCTCGCATTCTGGTTCTCGCCCCGATCGGGCGTGACGCGGCCGCCTCGGCCGATCTGCTGAGACGCGCCGGCATGCAGGTGGCTGTGTGCAAAGACGTGGACGAGCTGACTTCGCGGATCGATGCGACTGCATCGGCCGTGCTGCTCGCCGAGGAAGCCTTGTTCGGCAAGGATTGCTCGATGCTGGCCGCGCAGGTGAGCAAGCAGCCGCCCTGGTCGGATCTTCCATTCGTCGTTCTGACCAGCAATCTGCCGGGCACGAAGATCAGCGAGTGGCGCCACCGGTTGGTGGAGTCCCTGGGCAACGTTTCGTTGCTGGAGCGCCCGGTACAGGCGATTACCTTGCGGACGGCAATGCAAACCGCGCTGCGCGCACGCGCGCGTCAACATGAAGTGCGGGCATTGCTCGAACAGCAGAGACATGCCGCGGCGGAACTCGAGCATCTCGTCCTCGCGAGGACGCAGCAGCTGCAGACTGCAAACGATGAGCTGCACCGTCAGATGACAGAGCGCGAGCGCGTGGAGGAATCGCTCCGCCAGGCGCAGCGAATGGAAGCGATCGGCCAGCTGACCGGCGGCATCGCGCACGACTTCAACAATCTGCTCATGGTGATCCTCGGCGGCCTCACCATGCTCGAACGGAACAAGGAGCCGGAACGGCGGCAGATGCTGCAACAGGGAATTCAGCAGGCCGCGCAACGAGGCGCCGCGCTCACTCGACAGCTGCTCGCCTTTTCCAGACGGCAACCGCTGCAGGCACAGACGATCGATCTGACTCGCCACCTGCAAGGCATGCGGGAGCTCCTGGACCGCAGTCTGGGCGAAGAGACGGAGGTGGAGCTGAAGCTGGCGGATGAAGTGTGGCCGATCCACGTCGACCCGGGCGAGCTGGAGCTGGTCATTCTCAACCTGGCGGTCAATGCCCGCGACGCGATGCCCCATGGCGGCATGATCACGATCAGCGTGGACAACGTGCCCTGTGACGACGAGGCCGAGCATCACTTCGACTGCGTGCGCCTCGCCGTCATCGATTCGGGCACCGGCATGTCCGAGGACGTCATTGCCCGAGCGTTCGAGCCCTTCTTCACGACCAAGGAAGTCGGCAAGGGCTCCGGGCTCGGACTGGCGCAGGTCTATGGGTTTGCCAAGCAGTCAGGCGGCAATGTGCAGATCCACTCGGCCGTGGGCCGCGGGACCAGCGTCATATTGATGTTGCCGAAATCGACCGAGGACCTGGCGGAGCCGGCGCAGGACGTGCCCGACGAATCGCACAGATGGATGCCGGGGCAACGCTCAGCAGGATCGGTGCTGCTGGTCGAGGACAATGACCAGGTTGCGATGCTGGTGCGCGAGATGCTGCAGGAGCTCGGCTACGACGTCGAGCGAGTGGGCGATGCGTCCGCTGCACTCAGCACACTCAGCAGCGCGAACACGGTCGACATCGTCTTTTCGGACATACGCATTCCCGGACAGATGGACGGCGTCGAGCTCGGGCGACAGATCCGTTTGTACAGGCAGGATCTGCCTGTGCTGCTGACGAGCGGCTATGCCAACGGAGCCCAGCAGGCCGAGCGCGAAGGTTTCCGCGTGCTCGCGAAGCCGTACGATCTTGCCGCGCTGGACAGCGCGCTACGGATGGCGCGTACCGAAGGCTCGTTGCCGGCGCAGTAGCGGATCAGATCGGGCGGATCTCGATCTCCGACGGCACGGGCATCGGATTCGGACAACGTTTCACCCAGGCGATCGCTTCCTCGATGCTGGGCAGCTCCCACAGCCAGTAGCCCGCAACCAGGTCTCCGTCGAACGGTCCGTCGATGACGCGACGCGACTCGCCGTCGAAGCGCACTCGCTTGGCCTCGCGCGTCGGACGCAGACCGTCGCAGTCCTTCAGGACGCCTGCCTTCTTCAGCTCTTCGTTGAAGGCATTCATCTTCGCCATCGATTCCTTGAACGCCGCCTCGCTCATCGTTTCGACCTGCTGTTCCAGGCTCGGATTCGCTTTGACGAAGATCATGAACTTCATGCAGGCCTCCCGGAGCTGCGAAAACACGCAGCACCGAAAAGCAACGTCAACGAACGACGAACGTTCCCGACGTGGACTCGATTGGCCAGGATGAGCCCGATTGGCCGCAGTGATCGGCGATCAGCGCACGACCGGCAACTCCACCGCGCTCGCGTTGCTCCCGCCGAACGAAATGCTCTGCGTCGCTTTCCTATAGTCGCCCGGCCTGGCGTACATGATGCTTTCCACGTACGTCTGCGGATTGCGATCGTAGAGCGGGAACAGGCTCGACTGGATCTGCACCATGATGCGGTGTCCCGGCAGGAACACGTGGTCGACGTTGGGCAGCGCCCAGCGATAGTGCTCCACCTTGCCTGCCTTGAGCGCGGCCGGCGCCGCGAAGCTCTTCAGATAACGTCCACGAAAGATCTCGATGCCGATCGGCAGCTCGAAGCCCGCCATGCCGGGCTTCGCGCCTTGCACCGCGGGCTCGGGCACGTCGGCAGGGTAGACGTCGATCAGCTTCACGACCCAATCGCTGTCCGTGCCGCTGGTCGCAGCGAACAGATCGACCTGCGGTGCGCCCATGATGTGAACGGGCTTGTCGAGCGGCGCGGATTTCCAGCTGGCGACGTCAGGACGATCCGAGACGAAGCGCTGATCGCGCACCAGCCACGGCTTCCACTGCGCGCCGTCATTCATATCGATCGGGCGCGGAATGAACGGCACCGGATGCGCAGGGTCGCTCACATACTCGAACTTGCCGGCTGCTGCCGGCTTCTCGAACGTGGCGGCGCCGTTGTCAGCAAGGTAGATCGGTGTCGGGCTGCCCATCGGCCAGCGCCGCGAGGTCTGCCATTTATTGATGCCAGTTGCATACGTGAGCACCGGCGGCGTGTGCGGATCGGGACCGCCTCTCAGCCAATGATCGAAGAACGGCTTCACGTACTGCACGCGCCACTCGCGCGCCGTATCGCCGGTGAGAGTGAGACTGCCGAGATCGTAACCGTAGTGGTTCGCTCCCGAGTGACGCCACGGACCGATCACGAGCGAGACCATGTCGTTGCGCGTGTCCTTCGGCTCCATCGCGCGATAGACCGCGGGGGCGCCGTAGCTGTCTTCCTGATCCCACTGACCGACTTCGAGCATCGTCGGTACTTTCAGCGGCTGGGCGGCGAGCCATTTGTCGACAGCCTGCAGCGACCAGAAGTCGGTATAGGCGGGGTTCTCGAGGAACTTGCGGACACCGGGGTAGTGCTCGATGCCGAGCATCTTCGCGAAGTCGCCGATGGAGCCGGCTTCGAGATAGCGCGTGTAATCGTCGCCGCCGCCGAGCGCGAACTCGCCGCCGCCTTCCGCCTTGTTGGTCGACTGACCGACCGCGTAGTCGAGCGAGCTGACGCGGAACGCGCCGTTGTGAAACCAGTCATCGCCCATCCAGCCGTCGACCATCGGGCTCTGCGGCACGGCGGCCTTCAGCGCGGGATGCGGATTGATCTCGGCCATCAACGTCGTGAAGCCGAGGTAGGAGCTGCCGATGATGCCGACTTTGCCGTTCGACTCGGGGACGTTCTTCACCAGCCAGTCGATGGTGTCGTACGCGTCGGTCGACTCGTCGATGCCGGTGTCGTTCAGCGGCCCGGCGAGCGGCCGGTTCATGACGTATGCGCCTTCGGAGCGATGCAGGCCGCGAATGTCCTGGTAGACGCGGATGTAGCCGTCTTCGACGAACTCGGCGTCCATCACCTCCAGGATGTCGACGATGCGCTGGCTCAGGACGCGATGAGTCTCCCCGTGAGCGTCATAAGGGGTGCGCGAGAGCAGGATCGGACCGTTCTGCGTTCCCTTCTTCATGACGACGACGGTGTAGAGCTTGGTGCCGTCGCGCATGGGCACCATCACTTCGCGGCGGATGAAATCAGCCGATGCGAGTGTCTGTTCGTACTTGTCGACGACGTCCGGCGTCATCGGCGTCACGCGCGACGAGTCCTGGGCCAGGCCGGCGCTCGCGGTCAGAAGAAGCGCGGGAGCAACGAATGAAACAAAGCGGGAGAGGGATGTTTTCATGGCGCGGAAGCCTACGTGCCGCGCCATGGAGGTGCAAGTTACAAGCCCCTGCTGATCTCCCGGACAGGGAGTTGCCTTCCGTCCGCTTCCGGCTTGCCATCGGCTTCCGGCTTGCGGGGCGGAGCAGTCATGCCCATGAGACTGAGAAGCGCGGTGATGACGAAGAAGGCGCTCATGGCGAACGGCTGCCATCGATTCCACTCCATCAGCGCAAGGACGAAGATGAGTGAGAGGAATGCAACGCAAGCGACGCACGAGTAGACACAGGACTTCACTGTGAGGCTCATCCGGCGCCAGCGGGCTTCGGGCGTCTCGAAGAGGTTGGGCTTCTTGCCGTACAGCACGGCATACACGACGAACGCATTCAGTGCGTACACCAGCGTGATGGCGAAGATGTTGACGAAGCCGGCAAACCCGGGGAATGGCGACTGCCGGATGGAGAATACAGTCACGACGAACAGCAGATAACTCAGCACGGCGATGACGATGGTGAACGGCGAGACGAAATCGAACAACTTGCGACGCTGCAAAGTGGCCTTGCGCCTGGCTTCCACCACCGGGTGCATGTGAGCTTTGTTGAATGTGACGCCGAACCAGATGGCGAGTGCCAGAGGAACCAACGCCTGCGCCAGGAAGTAGACGGTGACCACGATTTCTACCCGCCCGTCATCCCAGTCCGGGCTGCGCAGGTAGCTGAAGAACCAGCCGAGCAGCAACAAGCCGAGCACAGCGATGCACACGTTCAGCGTTCGGTATCGAGTCAGGAAGCGTTCCCGAGCTACGCCGACATCGACGCCCGGGTACAGCTGTGCGACGTGTTCGGGCGGCATGCTCGTCGACTGCCGCCGCCAGTAGCGGATGAACCAGGTCGGATACAGGGCTGACATTGCCAGTATCTGGACCGCGAACATCGCAAGGAACACATAGGCTTCGATGGTCATGGCAGCCTCACTTTGACGGCGGTTGCCGGCTGATGACGCCGGCGAACGCATTGCGGATTTCGGAATCGGTGACACCTGCCTCACGCAGCTCGGCGATCGCGTCGCCGAGCTTGCGCTGCGTCCACTCCTGCAGATTGAATTTGCAGTTCGCCTTGGCCTTGGGGTGAACGTACGTGCCGCGGTAGCCCTTCATCTCGATGATCGAATCGCGCTCCAGCAGCTTGTAAGCCTTCGCCACGGTTTTGCTGTTGAGCTCGAGATCGTTGGCGAGCTGGCGGATCGAGGGCAGGGCGGCGCCCGGTTTCAGCACGCCGGCAGTCACGGCAGCCTTGATCTGCTCGATGAGCTGCTCGAACTGAGGGACCGGGTTGTCGATGTCGATGGTGATTTCCATCGGGGCGCTCAATTTGGCTTCAGATGTACCACTTGTGCCCATGGTACAACTGGCCAGGCGCAGATGCAACCTCAGATCGCCGGCGGCCTCAGCGCTTGAGGAATTTGACGAGCACCCGCTGGCCGATGAGGAACGACGCGTTTTCCACCGACACCACGACTTCCACGACACGCTCGTCGCTCGCTTCGTTGGCCGTGTCCGACTTGAGCTTGCGGGCGCCGAAGGTCGCGGCGATGCGGATCACGCGGCCGGTCGCCTTCGTGGACGGATCGGCTTCGGGCACGATCTCGGTCTGCTGGCCGATGAAGACGGCGGGGATCGCGCTCTCCACGATCTCCGAGCGGATGATGTGCTCGATGTCGGGCTCGAGGTCGAACATCGTCGACACGTTGAGCGTCGAGGCGCCGGAGCCTGGATTCGCGTAGCGGCGAATGATCTTGCCGTCCATCGGCGCGCGAATCATCGTGAGCTCGAGGTTGTACTCGGCCTCGGCCAGCCTCGCTTGCGCGGTGCCGATAGCTGCCTGGCGAATGCCTCGCTGCGCTTCCGCCGTCACGATGCTGTCGGCTGCCTGATCGAGCTGTTGCTGCGACACGAGCTTGGAGGAGAGCAGCTTCTGCAACCGCTCGTACTCGCGCTTCGCTGTATGCAGCTCGGCTTCGCTCAGGTTGAGCTCGCTGCGCGCCTGCGCCACTGCAGCCTTCGAACTGTTGATCGCGAGAATCGCATCCCGATCTTCGAGTCTCGCCAGCACCTGGCCTTTCTTGACGATGGCGCCTTCCGGAGCCAGCACTTCGGCGATGACGCCCGGGCGGCGCGCCGCGACTTCGATGACGCCGCCTTCGATGTCGACTTTGCCATTCGCGATCGTGGCGTACGGCGACTGCGGCGCGGTTACGCCCGACGTTGCGCCGCCTGCCTTGCCCTTGAGGCGGTCGCATGCACCGAGCGCAGCCGCGCCGAGCAGCACGACCAGCGCGAGGGTCCAATACCGTGCACGCCGCTCACGCATGTTCTTCTCCCGCGGCTGCGGCATCGGCGGCTGAAATTGACGGCGGTGCTGAAATCATGTGGTCGCTCAAGATTCGTCCATCCTCCATTCGAATGAGCCGGTCGGCGTGCACTTCCAGGCGCGGATCGTGAGTCACGACGATGATCGCGGCGTTACGCTTCTTTGCCGCTTCGTGCAGCAGCGAGATCACGATCTGGCCGTTCTTGGAATCGAGCGCCGACGTCGGCTCGTCGGCAAAGATCAGCTGCGGCGACTTGGCGAGCGCGCGCGCGATGGCGACGCGCTGATTCTCGCCGCCGGACAGCTCGGCGGGCCGCTGCCCCATGCGTGCACCGAGTCCGACGGATTGCAATGCTGCCTCGGCGCGGCGGCGCGCCTCGTGCTTTTCGACCCGACAATACTTGAGCACTTGCATGATCTGCTGAGTTGCATCCAGCGCCGGAAACAGATTGAAGCCCTGGAAGATGAAGCCGCAATGCTCCAGGCGGAACTGGTCGATCTGCTTCGGCTTGCGGTTCCACAGGTTTTCGCCCAGGGCCATGACCTCGCCGCCGTCGGGCCGCATGAGACCGGACAGCGCGGCGACCAGCGTTGATTTTCCCGACCCCGACGGGCCCATCACCATCGTGACCTGGCCGTGATAGGCGTTGAAGTCCACGCCCTGCAGCACGGGCTGCAGGTTCTTGCCGATCAGGTACGACTTCGTGAGGCCGCGCGCCTCGAGTGCAACGCGCTTCATCGCAACAGGTCCGCGGGTTGCGTGCGGTTGAGGATGCGCAACGACAACATGCCGGAAAGAACTGCGATCAGCGGCAGAGCGATGGCCACCGGGATGTCGATGAACAGCGGAAAATCCAGCGGCACGCCGAACTGCGATGCCAGCAGCCAGACGAACGCCGTCATGATCGAGGTGAGCAGCAGCCCGGCGAGGCCCACCCAGAGACTGAGCTCCATCACGACGCGCCGCAGGCTCCCCATCGAAACGCCGAGCGCGCGCAGGCCGGCAAATTCCTTGAGATTGGCGAGAATCGCTCCCTGCAGCGTCTGCCAGGTGATGATCACGCCGATGAACGCACCGATCACGACTGCGAAACCGATCATCATGGAAATCCCGCCCTCCTTGAGCATCGAGCGGCGGCTCACGCGCGACAGATCGTCGCGCGGCCACGCCTTGTATTGACCCTTGCCCAGCAGGTTGAGCTCGGCGGCGACCTGCCGCGAACGCAGCGGATCGCGAATCCTGACCGCCAGCGGGCCGACCATCGGGCCCTCATCGCTCAGTCCGAGCAGCTTCGCCGACTGGCGCGACATGAACACCATCGCGTTGAACATCGACGGATAGCCTTGCAGCGTGGCGCGAACATAGACGGTGCGGCCGTTGATCTTGCCCTTGTCGCCCACCTTCACGCCGAGCTTGCCGAGCGTCGAGTGATCGACCACCACGGCAAACGGCTCCTTGAGCGCATCCACGACGTCGGGGGCGAAATCGCTGGGCAAGGTCACCGAGCCTTCGACCGGCTCGACGCCGATTACTTGCACGCCCGTGCCCTTTGCCGTCTCGCCGTCCTTCGGGAAGTTCGACCAGAAGCCGAAGTTGCCGTTGAGCGGCTGGACTTCCACGACCTCCGGATGCGAATACAGGCCCGGAATGATCCGGCGCGGCTGGCCGCCGTTGTTCGCGAAAAGCGTCACGGCCTGCGGCGGCAGCACCATCACCTCGGCCGGCGAGCGATCGATGGTCGCGGTGAACGTCTTGCCCATGCCCATGAACATTCCGGCCATCGACAGCACCAGCAAGCCGGCCACCGCGAGCGCGATGACCGCGGCCATGTAGCGGCGCCACTCGTAGAGCAGCGTCGACAACGCTAGTGACATTCACCTACCCCGGATGAGAACAGAGTTCAACGACACCACAGGAGCGGCGCCGGGGCAAGAAGTTCCCGATATCTCTGTGAAAGAGAGTGCTATGGAAATCAGAGCGTGCGGATGTGCCGAAGAAGCGCGTCGAGCGTT
>DATEKT010000230.1:0-10480 GCA_035277305.1 Steroidobacteraceae bacterium
GAGATGGCGCGACGACTCATTACCAACGCTTGATATCGGGGTTGAACGAACGATGAGCGCAATCCGAACCCGACTGCACGTTCCGCGAGCGCCGGCCCGTCCCGGCGAGAAATCGGACTTCAGCTACGTGCACATCTCGCCGGCCGGCGCAGTGGCGCGGCCCGATCCGAACGCGGCGCTGGCGCAGACGCAGTACCTCGCGGACGAGATGGTGCGAGTGCTCGGCGACGATCATCGCGCGGTCGGCCCCTGGGATCCGCATCTCGCGCCCTCGGACCTCGAGCTCGGCCTGCGCTACATGCTGATGACGCGCATGTTCGACGACCGCATGCACCGCGCGCATCGCCAGGGAAAGATCACTTTCTATATCAAGTCGACGGGTGAGGAAGCGGTGTCGGTGGCAGCCGGCATGGCGCTGCGGCCGACCGACATGACATTCCCCGGCTACCGCAACCAGGGCCTGCAGATGGTGCGCGGCCAGAACCTGGTCGACCTGATGTGCCAGGTGCTCTCCAACTCCCGGGACATGTGCAAGGGACGCCAGCTCCCGGTCATGTACCACTCGAAGGAAGCGCGGCTGTTCTCGATTTCCGGCAACCTCGCGACGCAGTTCCCGCAAGCGGTCGGCTGGGCGATGGCCGCCGCGATCAAGAACGAAGACAACGTCTGCGCCACCTGGCTCGGCGATGGCAGCACGGCGGAGGCAGATTTCCATTACGCGTTGCTGTTCGCGCAGATCTACCGCGCGCCGGTGATCCTCAATGTCGTGAACAACCAGTGGGCGATCTCGACGTTCCAGAGCTTCGCCGGCGGTGAGCTGAAATCGTTTGCCGCGCGCGGGCCGGGGTATGGCATTCCGGGCGTCCGCGTCGACGGCAACGATTTCCTCGCGGTGTACGCGGTCACGCAGTGGGCCGCGGAGCGGGCGCGCACGGGCGCGGGTCCGACGTTGATCGAACACGTCACGTATCGGGTCGCGCCGCACTCGACCAGCGACGATCCGTCGCGCTACCGGCCGAAGGACGACCACGAGAACTGGCCGCTCGGCGATCCGGTCGATCGCCTGAAGTCGCACCTGATCGCGCTCGGCGGGTGGTCGGAGGAACGCGAAGCGACGCTGCAGAAGCAGTGCGAGGAGCAGGTCACCGCCGCCTGGCGCGAAGCGATGACGCACGGCACGCTGACCGAAGGTCCGCGGCTCGACCCCGGCACGATGTTCGAAGACGTGTTCAAGGAGATGACGCCGCACCTCGCACGGCAGCGCGAGCAGCTCGAGGCCGAGCTGGCGCAGCAGCAGAAGAAGAAGGACGCGGAGAAGAAAGACTAATGACGCAGATGAACATGATTCAGGCGCTCAACTCCGCCATGGACGTCATGATGGAGCGGGATGCGAGCGTCGTGACGATGGGCGAGGACGTGGGCTATTTCGGCGGCGTGTTCCGCGTGACCGAGGGCCTGCAGCGCAAGTACGGCCCGCACCGCGTGCTCGACTCGCCGATCTCCGAAGGCGGCATCGTCGCCACCGCGATCGGCATGAGCATCAACGGCCTGCGTCCGGTCGCCGAGATCCAGTTCGCCGACTACATCTATCCGGCCTACGACCAGATCGTCAGCGAGCTTGCGCGCATCCGCTATCGCACCGGCGGGGAATTCAATGCGCCCGTCACGATCCGCACGCCCTGCGGCGGTGGCATCCGCGGCGGACAAACCCACTCGCAGAGTCCCGAAGCGGTGTTCGCGCACGTCTGCGGCCTCAAGGTCGTGATGCCCTCGAACCCGTACGACGCCAAGGGCCTGCTGATCGCCGCGATCGAAGACGACGACCCGGTGATCTTCTTCGAGCCGAAGCGCCTGTACAACGGACCCTTCGACGGCGATCCGCACAAGCCCGCGATCGGCTGGAACTCGCACCCGAAAGGCGACGTGCCGGACGGCCACTACCGCGTGGCGATCGGCAGCGCCGAAATCGTGCGCCCGGGCAAGCAGATCACCGTCGTCACCTACGGCACGATGGTGCACGTCTGCATCGCCGCGGCCGAATCGCTCGGCCTCGACGCAGAGGTGATCGACATCCGCTCGATCGTGCCGCTCGATGAAGAGACGATCACGAGCTCGGTGAAGAAGACCGGCCGCTGCGCGGTCGTGCACGAGGCCACGCGCTTCGCGGGCTTCGGCGCGGAAATCGTCTCGATCATCCAGGAAGAGTGTTTCTGGCACCTGGAAGCGCCGATCACGCGCGTAGCGGGCTGGGACACGCCGTATCCGCATGCGTTCGAGTGGGAATACTTTCCCGGCCAGTCGCGCGTCGCGGCGGCACTGAAAGTAACGATGGAGGCAGCATGAGCCGTCACGTGGTGAAGCTGCCGGACCTGGGCGAAGGCACGGTCTCCTCGGAAATCGTCGCGTGGCACGTGAAGGTCGGCGATCACGTCACGGAAGACCAGGCGATGGTGGAGATGTCGACCGACAAGGCGGTCGTCGACATGCCGGCGCCCGTCGCAGGCCGTGTCGTGTCGCTGGGCGGTCAGCCGGGCGACCACATTGCCGTCGGTGCAGAGCTCATCGTGCTGGAGACCGAGGCGGGAGCGGCTGCGGAGAAGAGCGAACCGGCGAAGAAGGAAGAAGCTCCGGCAGCGGCGCCCAAGGAAAAGGCGGCTGGCTCACATTTGTCTCTCGTTCCTGCGCCAGCCAAGCCCGCTCAACCGCGCAGCGGCCGCGTGCTCGCATCGCCGGCAACTCGACGCCGCGCGCGTGAATCCGGCATCGATCTCGCGACTGTCGTCGGCAGCGGCCGCGACGGTCGCATCCAGCGGCAGGACCTGGACGCTGCAATCAGCAACCAGTCGCAGGCGCCGGGGACTGCAGCTCGCGTCGCAGGCGCGACGCGTCAGCCACGCACCGAGACGGAAGAGATCCGCATTCTCGGCGTGCGTCGCGTCAGCGCGCAGCGCGTCGCCGAGTCGAAGCGCAACATCCCGCACTTCTCTTATGTCGACGAAGTGGACATCACTGAGCTGGAGCGCCTGCGCAAGCATCTCAACTCGAAGCTGCCGAAAGGCTCGCCGAGCTACACGTATCTGCCGTTCCTCGGTCTCGCGCTGATCCGCGTGATCGAGCGCTTCCCGAAGTGCAACTCGCGTTACGACGCCGAGCGCAACGTGCTGGTCCAGCATCGCGGCGTGCATCTCGGCGTGGCGACCCAGACCGCGGACGGTCTCAAGGTTCCGGTCGTGCATCACTCCGAGACGCTGTCGCTGAGCGAGCTGGCCGCGCAGATTCGTCGCGTCGCGCAGGCGGCGCGCGACGGCACCGCGAACCGCAGCGAGCTCAGCGGCTCGACGATCACGATCACGAGCCTCGGCAAGCTCGGCGGCATCGTGTCCACGCCGATCATCAACGCGCCGGAAGTCGCGATCATCGGCGTCAACAAGGCCATCGAGCGCCCGGTCGTGCAGCACGGCCAGATCGCCGTGCGGCTGATGATGAATCTGTCGACTTCGTTCGATCACCGCTTCATCGACGGCTACGACGCGGCGGAAATCGTCCAGGGCCTGAAGGAACTGCTCGAACAGCCGGCGACGATCTTCATCGAGAATTGACCGGTAATCGCTGCATTGCAGCTGTGACGCACGTCACGCCGCCTAGGCCATAAGGCCTAGGCGGTCGCGGCGCATCACAAGATTCGCCAAGTCCTTTGCGACTGGTATCGCAGCAGCCCCGGGTATCCCGTTTTAGGCTCAGCCGTACCATGTCAGCGTCGGCTGCTATAAGACAGTTTCTGTTCGAGGCGCAACAGCGCGTGCCCTGTCACGCCATTGCGTTTACGCCGCCCTCGCGCGACCACTTCGACTTCCACTGCTCCGCCGAGAACGGCGCCGAAGTGCGCAGCATCCTCGAGAACGTCTCCGATTCCTTCCTGCTCGAATGCCGCAACCGGCCGGAGCCGATCGTCAGCAACCGCGTTCGTTACGAAGCCAACGGTCCGCTGCTGGGCCGCTTCATGGCCGCGGCGGTGCAGGACGACAAAGGTCAGCTCGTCGGCATCGTGCTGATCTTTCGCACGATGGAGCAGCAGGCGTTCGGCAAGGACGACGCTCGCGCCATTGCCAAGCTCGCACACCAGCTGACCAAGGTGATTTCGCTGCCGGCCGATCCGGTGACCGGCCTGCTGACTCGCAGCGGCGTCGAGAAACTGATCGAGTGGCGCCTGGGCCCGCGCAGCTCCCACGCAGTTTCGACTGTGCTCTACGGCGACATCGATCAGCTGCACGTCGTCAACGACCTGCTCGGTTTCGAGGCCGGCGACCAGGTGATCGCGGCGGTCGCGCGAGCGCTGCAGGAACATCTCGCGAGCCGCGACGCGGTGTTGAGCCGCCTGTCCGGCGATCGCTTCACGATCTTCTTCCCCGACTGTCCGCTGGATCGCGCGAAAGCGATCGGCGACGAGCTGCGCGACGCGGTCAGCGCAATGCCGCTGACGATCGGCACCGACGCGATTCCGCTCTCGATCTCGTTCGGCGCCGCCACCGTGCGCGGTGGCGAGCGTAGCTTCGACCATGCACTCGCGGCCGCTGAAGTCGCCTGCAAGGCGGCGAAAGACCGCGGCCGCAATCGCGTCGAATCGTATGAAGTGCACGACTCGAGCATCAACCGCCGCATCGACGACATCGCCATCATCGGCCGGCTGCGCGCCGCGCTCGAGAAGGGCAACTTCCAGATCTTCGGCCAACCGATCGCCTCGCTGCTGCAGCCCGAGCAGGTGCGGCGCTACGAGATGCTGCTGCGCCTGATCGACGAGAAGGGCCGGCTGGTGCTGCCCGGGCAGTTCATGTCGTCTGCGACCCGTTATCAGCTGCTGCCGCAGATCGATCGCTGCGTGATCAGCGACGTCCTGACCAGGCTGGCCGCCGCGAAGCGCGAGCCCGGATTCGAGCCGATGCACCTGTCGATCAACCTGTCGGGCCCGACGCTCAGCGATCCGACGTTCCTCGATTGGGTGGTCGTGCAGATCGATAGCAGCGGCGTGCCCGGCGACTGGCTGACGTTCGAGCTGACCGAGACCGCCGCGGTGAGCAACCTCGAGCACGCACAGCGACTGATGGCGCGGCTCGGCGAGCTGGGTTGCCGCTTCGCGCTCGATGATTTCGGCACCGGCCTCTCCTCGCTCGCGCACCTGAAGGCGCTGCACTTCTCCGTGTTGAAGATCGACGGCTCGTTCATCCGCGACATCCTGCACAACGAACGCTCCCACTCCCTGGTGCGCGCAGTGACTCAGCTCGCACACGGCATGGGAATGGAGACGGTCGCGGAATACGTGGAAACGCCCGAGATCTGCATGCGGCTCATCGAGCTGGGCGTGCAGTTCGGCCAGGGCTATGCGATCGGCCGCCCGCGGCCGCTGGACAAGATCCTGCAGCCGGAAATGCAGCTCGCCAACGCGAGCTAGAAGAAGTCGGCCAAAGCCCGGGCTGCAGCGGAACTCCCGCCGGGCCTCACCCCTTGAACCAAGTGGTACCCAGGGGAGCAGCACCGCGATGGACACCAACCCTCGATCCGCCTCGCGACCGGCCAGCGGATTCACTCAACGCCTGAAAGAAGACGGCCGACGAACGCTGGAGCAACGCAAGCGCTCGGCGGCCGACCGGGTCGACGGCATCGCCCAGGCGCTCGAACGCACCGGCGCGCACTTCACCGAGAATGACGAACCGACGCTGGCTGAGCTCATCAGTCGCGTGTCCGGAATCGTCGGCAATCTTGCGACACGACTGCGCGAAGGCAGCGTTGATGATCTGGTCGGTGACACGCGCGCTTTCGCACGCCGCAATCCTGGATTGTTCATCGCCGCCGGCCTGCTTGCGGGCTTCGCCGTCGCCCGCTTCGCCAAGGCCTCGGCGCAGCGCCCGCTGCTCGATGAAGCGGACCTGGACGAGCCCGATCTCGCGATGGACCGCGCGCCGACGCTCACGGACGAAGTCGACGACGAGGCGCCCCTGCCCGGTGGGCCCTGACATGGCACAGCCAATTTCCGCACGCGCGAGCGAGAGCGCGCTGGAACGCGAATCCACGGGTGGACTGTTCAGCCGCGCGTTCTCCGACTTCACCTCACTGCTGCGCAACGAAGTCGCACTCGCCAAGGCGGAGCTGTCCGAATCCACGTCCCGCGCGAAAGCAGGGCTCGCCGCCCTCATCGGCGCGGTGTCGACACTGCTCGCCGGATCTCTGGCGCTCGTCGCCGCCATCATCCTGGGACTCGCCAAGGTGATGGAGCCGTGGCTCGCCGCGCTGATCGTAGGCGTCGCAATCTCGGCTGTGGGCGTTGCACTGTTGTTCGGCGCCAAGAAGAAACTGGTGTCGCCGCATATCGAAATCGACCGCACTCGCGCCGCCGTACGCAGCGACGTGAACGTGCTCGCGAGGAGAACCTGATGAATTCGCCGTCGCAACCCGCGGAGCCGAGCCGCGACCCCGAGCACCTGGAACGCACCGCGGAACAGATCCGCGCCGATCTCGATCGCACGCTCGATGCGCTGGAGCGCAAGTTGTCGCCGAGCCAGTGGCTCGATCGCTCGCTGGAGTATCTGCGCGACCATGGCGGCGAGCTGACGCGCAACATGGGCGAAGCGGTGCGACGCAACCCGGTGCCGATCGTTCTTGCGGTCGCGGGCGTGGGCTGGCTCGTCGCGTCGAGTTTGCGCAATCGCAATGAGTTGGACGACGAGACGTACGGCGACGAATCGCCCTACGCCGATCCGCCGCCGAGGCGCGAAAAATTCTACGACGGCGTCGGCAACCGGTTCGCGCGCGCGGCGGATGCAACGCGCGAGCGAACGCGCCGCACGCGCTATCAAGTGGTCTCGACGATCGAACGACAACCGCTCGTGTTCGGCGGTCTCGCCCTTGCAGTCGGCGCGTTGCTCGGCGCCTTGCTGCCCGCGACGGAGTATGAGGACCGGGTTGTCGGACAGATCCGCGACCGCGCGGTGGAGCACGCCAGGAAGTTGGGCGAGCGTCAATACCAGAACCTGCGCAGCCGGCTGGAAACCCATCGCGACATCGAGGTGAGCGGCCGCGCTCACTGAAGGATGCGCAGGAGGTCGACGATGACCAGACCGCTCACAGCGTTCGTAGCGCTTGCGCTCCTCGCCGCGTGCAGCGGCACCCCCAGCCAGCAGCCCATCAGCTCGGGCAGCGGTCCCACTCCCGCGCTGCCGCCGCCGGAATCGAAAATGATTCCCACGGTGAACGTCGCGCCCGCCAAGGGTTGGAGCGGCGATCAGAAGCCCTCGGCTGCAAACGGCATGAGCGTGACCAGCTTCGCGGCCGACCTCGATCATCCGCGCTGGCTCTACGTGCTGCCCAACGGCGACGTGCTGGTCGCCGAGACCAACGCGCCCGAGCGCCCCGAGGACAAGAAGGGCATCAGGGGCTTCTTCATGGGCAAAGCGCAGGAGAAGGCCGGAGCGGGCACCCCGAGCGCGAATCGCATCACCCTGTTGCGCGATGCCGATGGTGACGGCCGCGCCGAGTTTCGCAGCGAGTTCCTCAAAGGTCTCAATTCGCCGTTCGGCATGGCGCTGGTCGGCAACGACTTCTACGTCGCGAACACGGATGCGGTCATGCGTTATCGCTACCGCGTGGCTTCATCGTTCATCGACGGAACGGGCACGAAAGTCGCGGACCTGCCCGCGGGCCCGATCAACCATCACTGGACCAAGAACCTGGTCGCCAGCGCCGACGGCAAGCGTCTGTACGTCACGGTCGGCTCCAACAGCAACGTCGCCGAGAACGGCATCGAGAACGAAGAGCGCCGCGCGGCGATTCTCGAGATCGATAGCACAACGGGCGCGACGCGCGTATTCGCGTCCGGCCTGCGCAATCCGAACGGTCTCGACTGGCAGCCGCAGAGCGGAGCGCTCTGGACCGCCGTCAACGAGCGCGATGAGCTCGGCAACGATCTCGTCCCGGACTACATGACCTCTGTGCAGGACGGCGGATTCTATGGCTGGCCGTACAGCTATTACGGCCGCCACGTCGACTCGCGCGTGAAGCCGCCCCGGCCCGACATGGTCGACAAGGCGCTGGTTCCGGACTACGCACTCGGCTCGCACACCGCATCGCTCGGGCTGGTGTTCTATCGCGGCGAACTGTTCCCACAGCGCTATCGCGGCGGCGCGTTCGTCGGCCAGCACGGCTCGTGGAATCGCCAGCCGCTCGCGGGCTACCGCGTCATCTTCGTGCCGTTCTCGAACGGCCGGCCGAGCGGCCAGCCCGAGGAGATCCTGACCGGCTTCATCGACGACCAGGCGCACGCGCTCGGGCGTCCCGTCGGCGTAGCAGTCGACGGCCGCGGCGCGCTGCTCGTCGCCGACGACGTCGGCAACCGCATCTGGCGGGTGACACCGGCGGAGCCTGAGCTAAGCTCTCGCTGATGAGTGAGCCTGTCCACCTGGTCTGCGGTCATTGCGACTCGGTCGTGCGCGTACCGCCCGATCGCTTCGAAGCCGGACCGCGCTGTCCGAAATGTCACAACGCGCTGTTCAACGATCAGCCGCTGGCGCTGAAAGGCGCGAGCTTCGAGCAGCACATCTCGCGCAGCGACCTGCCGGTGATCGTGGATTTCTGGGCGCCGTGGTGCGGGCCGTGCCGCATGATGGAGCCGCACTACGCAGAGGCGGCGCGCCGCCTGAAGCACCAGGCGCGATTCGCGAAAGTGAACTCCGACGATGAGCCGCAGCTCTCGAGCCGCTTCGGCATTCGCGGCATCCCGACCCTGATCGCGTTCCGCAACGGCCGCGAAGTTGCGCGGCAGACCGGCGGCATGGATCTGAACGGGTTGCTGCGCTGGGTCGGCGATCTTTGATCAACGATACTTCAGGCCCGTGCCGGTGTTGAACACGATCACCGTGTCGGCCGGCCGAACGAATCCGCTCTTGCGCAGCTGAGCCAGCGCCGCCCACGCGGCCCCGCCTTCCGGACAAATGTCGATGCCGGAGCGCGAAGCGAGATCGAGCGTCGCGCGCTGCATGTCCTCTTCCTCGATCGCCACCGCCGTGCCATTCGTCTCGCGCAACGCGCGCAGGCAGATGAAGCCGCCGAGCGGCGATGGAACCCGCAAACCGTAAGCGCGCGTCTGCGCGTTCTGCCACGCCTCGGTGCGCTCCGCGCCCTCGTGGAAAGCCTTCGCCACCGGTGCACATCCAGCCGCCTGCACTGAAACGAAACGCGGGCGCTTGTCGCGCGGGATCCAGCCGAGCGCGGCCATCTCGTCGAACGCCTTCCACATGCCGACGAGACCGGTGCCGCCACCGGTCGGATACAACACGACATCCGGGACCTCGCCGCCGAGCTGCTCGACGAGCTCGTATGCCATGGTCTTCTTGCCTTCGATGCGATACGGCTCGCGCAATGTCGAAACGTCGTAGGCGTCCTTCGGACCGTGCTCGCGCAGAAATTTGCCCGCATCCGCGATCGTGCCCTGCACGCGGTGAATCTTCGCGCCGTACAGCGCGCACTCGTCGAAGAAGGGCTTCGGCGTGTCCTCGGGCATTGCGACGATGACCGGCAGCCCCGCGCGCGCACCATACGCGGCGAGCGCACCCGCTGCGTTGCCGGCGGACGGCGCCGCGAACTTCGTCGCACCGAGGTGCTTCGCCATCGAGACGGCCATCGCCATGCCGCGGGCCTTGAACGAGCCCGTCGGATTGCGCGCCTCGTCCTTCACCCACACGTTGCGCTCGACCTCGAGCAGCGGCGTGAAGCCCTCGCCGAGCGATGTCTCGTCGCCCTCTTCGAGCGGCAGCAGTTCGCGATAGCGCCACAGGGTCGGCGTGCGCGCCGCGACGTCGGCGAGTTTCAGGCGAATTGCACCGAGGTCGTAGTCCACGCGCAGCGGCATGCCGCAGCGCTGGCACACGCCGAGCAGGGTGTGCGGGTCGTGACTGGTTTCGCAGGCGAAGCAACGGATGCCGCTGAGGTACTTCGAGAGCCGGGGTGCGTTCATGCGCGGATGATAGCGCAACGCCTGGATGGAACCTCGGAGGTATCCCGAGGCTTAGACCACCCGTGAGCGCGATCAATGAAGATTCCGACGATGTCGCACCCGATGCACTGAGCGTGCTCCGTCGCGATCACCGTCTCGCCGAAGAACTGTTTGCCGAGTTCGCGCGCTCGGCGCCCCAGCAACTCGATCCGCTCGCGCGGCGGATCTGCAAGATGCTGCGCGTCCATGCGCAGATCGAAGAGGAATTGTTCTACCCGGCAGTCAGGAGAGCGCTGACGGACGACGTGTCCGAATCGCCGCTCCTGGCCGATGCGGCACGCGAGCATGCGCAGGCGAAGGAAACCATCGTGCGCATCGAGTCGATGACATCCGACGCCGCCGGCTTTCGCGACGAAGTGGCGCAGCTGGCTCGCCAGGTCGCGGAGCACGTTGCGATGGAAGAGCAGGAGCTGTTCCCGCAGGTGCAGACGACGGTCATCG
>DATEKT010000231.1:0-2994 GCA_035277305.1 Steroidobacteraceae bacterium
TGATCTTCCGCGGCATGAAGGCGATTCCGGTCGCGCCGGCGAAGGAAGACGCCGCGGTCTACGAGCGCGCGTTCCAGATCGTCGCCAGCGAGCTGCGTGACGGCCAGCTCGTGTGCATCTTCCCGGAAGGCCGGCTCACCGCGGACGGTGAGATCGGCGAATTCCGCGCCGGCATGATGCGCATCCTCAAGGAAACGCCGGTGCCGGTCGTGCCTCTGGCGCTCACCGGCCTGTGGGACTCGATGTTCTCGCGCAAGTACGCGACGTGGAAACGCTGGCCGCGGCGCTTCTGGCCGCGGATCGGGCTCGTGGCCGGCGCGCCGATCGCGCCGGAGCGCGCCGACCTGCGCTCGCTTCGGGAGGCAGTCGTCGGGTTGCGCGGCGAAGCCCGGTGACAGGCGGCGCACAACGCGTTACGTTTCGTTTTGGAGCTATAGCGGGCCTGCGGGCCCAGGCCGGCAATGACCAGGAACAAAACGACCAGGAGCGCGGTGACGCGGGCAGCCAAAGCGGTGCGCGACACCAGCAACCGGCGTCAGCGCATCGGCGTCATGCTGCAGGAGAACGGCAGCGTCCAGGTCCTCACGCTCGCCTCGACCTTCGGCGTCTCGACGCAGACGATCCGCAAGGACCTGCACTATCTGGAGCGGCGCGGCGTGGCGACGCGCTCGTACGGCGGCGCGATCTCTTCGCAGGTCGTCGGCGTCGCGACCGAGACGGCGGTCGACACCAAGCGCGCGCTGCACTCGGATGAGAAGGAAAGGATCGGCCGGCGCGCCGCCCAGATGGTCAAGCCGGGCGAGTCGATCGTGCTCGATTCCGGCACGACGACCGCGCAGATCGCGCGCTTCCTGCCGGACACGGATGAGATCACGGTCGTCACGAACGACTTTGGCGTGCTGTCCGAGCTGGTGGCGAAGACGCGCATCCGCGTGGTGGTGCTGGGCGGCTCGCTGCGGCGAAAGAATCTCGCTTTCTACGGCGCGCAGACCGAGTCGGCGATCGCGGGCCTGTCGGTGGACAAGCTGTTCCTCGGCGTCGACGGGCTGCACACCGAGAAGGGCGTCACCACGCACTACGAGCGCGAAGCGATCCTCAACCGCATGATGGCCGAAGTCGCGCAGCAGGTGATCGCGGTTACCGACAGCTCGAAGTTCGGCCGCATGTGCCTGCACAAGATCATCGACCTCGACGGCGTCGACGTGCTGATCACGGACACCGGCGCGCAGGAGTCCGCGCTGGCGGCCATCCGCCGGCGCGACATCGAAGTCATTGCCGTTTGAGCGAGAACGCGGCCTGCGCGTTCGTGTAGTAGATCTTGTCGATGACGGCTCGCGGCAGAGACAGGCCGCGCACGTCCCGCCGCAGAGCGTCGACGTTCTGTGACTCGCTCGTAGCGAGATATTTCCAGTCCGCACGCCAGACGGTCGCAGCTTCTTGCGCCACCTCCGCTGCCGTCGAGTCCGCACCCTGGGTCAGATCCGTGGCGTACAGGATCCGATCCTGGTAGCGGATGAAGAACGCGCGCACCGCGTCGTAGTGCTCGCTCGACTGCGCCTGCAGGTTCGTCATGCGTGCCGCCATGTCGACAAAGGCGTGCGGATTTCGGTCGAGGAACCGGGCCAGCTGGTCCACGCTCCACTCCAGGCTGGCGAGATGCGCGCCGACGAATCGCAGCTTCGCAGGAGCCCGCAGCAGGAAGCGGTCGCGCGCAGCAATCTGGTCCTCGTACGAAGGCATCTCCGGGTGCAGGTACATGTAGTACTCGGGATGCTCGCGGAAGTAGCTGCGGTCGTTCTCGGTCGTCATCTGGTCGAGCGGCAGCCAGCAATTGCGCGGCTCGCCCAGGTGGCCGATCACCGGCACGTTCAGCGCTTCGATCTGACGCCATACCGGATCGAAGCCGGGATCGTCGAGCATCACGAGCTTGCCGTTGCGATCGCGAAAGCTCATGCCGATGTTCTTCCACACCTTGACCGCCACCGCGCCGTGGCTCACCGCGTCCCGCAGGTGCGCCGACACCCGATCGGACCAGCCGGGAGTGTCCCAGCCCTCCATCGAGAACGTCGCAGCGAAATGAAACCGCTGCGGCTCGCGCCGGCGCAGCTCGAGCGCCATGCGGTACTGTTCCTCGTGAGGGTTGAACGCGGGATAGTCGACGTTGATCGACAGGAGCTCGAAGCCGTCGCGCTGCGCCTGTTCGAGCAGGCCGCCCGGGTCGAGCGAGTTGACGTGAGTATGCGTGTCGAATTTGCGTGCGGCGGCAAAGTCCGCCATCGAGTAGGTGGCCGATGCGTCGGGACGAGCGGCAGGGGTCGAGCAGCCGAGCAGGCTGACCGACGCGGCGAGCAGCGCGAAAACCGTTGGCGTGCGCATGGTCCGGAGCGTAGCACCGAAAACAACGAAAACGAAAGTTGTTTTAATTTGCAACAGCCAGAGGCACACTTCGGCATGGCCACCGCGACCCCACTGGCACGCGCCCGCGCGTGCCTGTTTGCACTGCTGCTCGCCGGCTGCGCCGGCAACCCTTCCAGCGCGCCCCCGGCTCCACCGGCTGCGGCGGAGCAACCGGCCGCCGTAGTCGAAAGCGCCGCGATGCGCATCGAGTTCGACCGCAACATGCGCACGCGCGTACTCGCGCCTGTCGACGGCAAGACGCTCGCGCTCACTGCCTTCGGGGCAAGCGAATACGTTGTTGACTGGGACGGCAACGCGATCGATCAGTTCACGCTGCAGCGGCATGACGTCGCGGGCTCGCAGCACACGCTCGTCGGCGTGTCGCCGCAGGGACTGGAGAAGACGGTACAGATTACTTTCCCCGAGCGGCAGCCGACGCTCGCACTCGCCCAGGTCACGTACACGAACCGCTCCGGCTCGCCGATCAAGCTGCGCAAATGGGCGAGCCACGCTTACACGCTCATGCCGGGCACGGGGTCGCCGGCGTTCTGGTCCTACGAGGGCGCGTCGTTCGAGGACCGGCGCGATTGGGTGCGG
>DATEKT010000232.1:0-2080 GCA_035277305.1 Steroidobacteraceae bacterium
GACATCGACCCGGCCGAAGCCGCGGTGGCGCGCGGGCGCATTCCCTCGCTGCAGCACGGACGGCGCTTCGAGATCCTCGAGCCGATGGCGGAGCCGACCCACCTGCACGTGGTCGGAGGCGACGCGTGATCCGCTACACTCTGGTCTGCGACAAGCGTCACGCGTTCGAAAGCTGGTTCCAGGATTCCGCCGCCTACGACAAGCAGGCGAAGCGCGGCCTCGTCTCATGCCCGCAGTGCGGCTCGGCCAAGGTCGAGAAGGCCATCATGGCGCCGCGCCTTGCGCGCAAGGACAAGAGCACGCCGATCGTGGCGCCGGTCGAGCAAGCTGCGCCCGCACCCGCGGCCGCCGCAACGCCCGCGCCGGTCGCGATGATCTCGCCGCAGGAGAAGGAGTTCCGCGCCAAGCTCAAGGAGCTGCGCGACCATCTGACGGCGAACGCCGACAATGTCGGCAAGAAGTTTCCCGAGGAAGCGCGCAAGATGCATTACGGCGAGATCGAGCACCGCTCGATCTACGGCGAGGCGACGCCGCAGGACGCCAAGGACCTGCACGAGGAAGGCATCGAGTTTCACCCGCTGCCCGTGCTGCCGGAAGAGCGGAATTAGCGGCGGTCTCGCCGCGCGCTCGGTGCAACCCTCTCCCCTTGAGGGAGAGGGTGGCGCGCGAAGCGCGCCGGGTGAGGGGTTGCTTGATGGAGTCGCACCATCGTCCCGTTCCGCAGCATCGCCGTCGCCATGCAAAGGCGATGCGCCACATCGCAACCGACGCGGAAAAGAAGTTGTGGCGCTTGTTGCGCTCGAGGCAGCTCGATGCAGCCAAATTCAGACGTCAGGTCCCCATCGAGAATTACATCGTCGACTTCGCCTGCCATGAGGAGCGGCTGATTGTCGAAGTTGATGGCGGTCAGCACGCAGAAAACCCAAGGGATGCCGCACGCGACAAGCGGCTCGCAGCGCTTGGTTATCGCGTTCTGCGATTCTGGAACAACGATGTCTTGCGCAATCCCAGCGGGGTTCTTGAAACCATCCTTGCGGAGCTTTCGTCCGGTGCAGTGAAGTGACCCCTCACCCCGCCGACTTCGTCGGCGACCCTCTCCCTCAAGGGGAGAGGGTGGACCGCGCTCGCGGCGCGATTCCTAACTTGCCGCGGCGAGCTTCTCGCGCGCCTGCCAGAAGCGCAGCACGCGCTGCGCCGAACTGATCGACAGCTTGCGGTATTTCCTTTCCGCCTCTTCGGCGCGGCTGTCGTGCAGCTCGCGCGTGCCGAGCTTCGCGGCCAGCACCGCGAGCGTGGTCGTCCAGTCGAGATCGATCGCCTTGCACACCAGCAGGATCGGGTCGTCGGTCGGGTCATCGAGGAAACGGTCGATGATCTCGACCGGAACGCGGGTCAGCAGCCACAGCGTGATGGCCATCTCCTCGAGCTTCCCGGCCTTGGCGAACTGCACGAGGTTCGCCGCCGCGATTTGCTCCTTCTTGTGCATCGCCATGACGATCTCGCGCGCGACCGCATAGTCGCGTTTCGGCACGGTCTCGGTTTCGACGGTCTGCGAGACCTCGGCGAGGATCTTGTTGATCAGCTTTGCGGTCGGAGGCGGCGCGCTGTCGAGCAGGCGCGTCCGCACCCGGTCGGTCGCGCGTTCGAGCATGGCGCGGAACATCGCGGGCGACAGCTCGCGCCGCCGCGCGACCGCGCTGGCGAGATCGCCGTCGTCGCTTGCCCGGTCGACCAGGCTCTGCAGCGACGTCTGCGAGAAGCTCGCCCCGCTGTTCGACGCGACCTTGCGCGCCACGATCATGTCGCCGCGCTCGACCAGCACGCCGGTCACCTGCTCGCCGAGCTTGGCGCGTCCGGCGATCGCCGCAAGGTGCGCCTGGCTCTTGGTGCGGGCGATGGCGATGAGCTCGTCCTCGCCGAGGCGGTCCGACCGCTCCAGCACCGGACCGGAGATTTCGATCGCGTCGTCGTGCGCGAGGCGGCGGATCAGCCGGTCCGGCGCGTTCTCGACGTCTGCCATGCGCTCGGAGAGCTCGAGCATCGCCTTCCACTCGATTTCGCGGGTGAGCTGCTCGAACAC
>DATEKT010000233.1:0-7043 GCA_035277305.1 Steroidobacteraceae bacterium
GGCTGCTTGCGCAGCTGCATCAGCGCTCCAAGAGGATTCGCGCGCGACCATTGGAAAGCGCGCCGGCGCTCGCGCGGCAGCGACTCCGGCAACGCGAACAGCCCGAACGTCGCGTTGAGCAACGCGAGCGCGGCCGCCGCGATGAACGGCATGCGCGGACCGAGCGTGCCGAGCAGCCCGCCGATCGAGGGTCCGAGCACGAAGCCGATGCCGAACGCAGCGCCGATGAAGCCGAAGTTCTGCGCGCGCTTTTCGGGCGGGCTGATGTCGGCGATGTAAGCATAGGCCGGCGAGTACGAAGCGCCGGCAATGCCCGCGATGAAGCGGCCGATGAACAGCCACGCGAGCACCGGCGCGAATCCCATGACGAGGTAGTCGAGACCCAATGCGAACAGCGCAGCCAGCAGCACCGGGCGCCGTCCGAACCGATCGCCGAGGTTGCCGATGATCGGGGCGCAGAAGAACTGGGCGACTGCGTAAACGAAATTCAGCCAGCCGCCGTACCGTGCAGCTTCGCTGAGGCTCGTGCCGCTCAGGTGCATGATCAGCTCCGGCAGCACCGGAATGATGATGCCGAAGCCGATCGAGTCGATCAGCACCGTGATGAAGATGAAGACGATCGCGGAGCGCTGGGGGGCGGGCATGGTGCGGAGTATGGCTCCGCACTCATGCCGCCGAATTGTAAATTTCCGCTGCCGCCCGGGTTAGCGACGGTCGGGACGGCGGCTGTTGTCGTCGTTGCTGCCGCTGCGGCGGTTGTTGCTGCTGCCCTGGTTGCTGTTTTGACGCTGCGGCTGCGAGCTCGTCTGCGGCGCTCGCTGCTGCGGCGGCGGGCTGCTGCGAACCTCGCGCGGCTCCGAGCGCTCGACGCGAGGCTGCTCACGCGGTTGCTCGCGCTGGACCGGCGCCGCACGACGCTCGACCGGAGCCTGACGCTCGACCGGAGCCTGACGCTCGACCGGAGCTTGCCGCTCGATTGGAGCCTGGCGCTCCGGCTGACTGAACTGACGGGCCGGCGGCTGCTCACGCGTCTCACGCGGCTGCGACTGCAGGCGACGGTTGTTGTTGTCGTCGCGCCGGAACGTATCGCGATCGTCCGAGCTCTCGCGCGAGCGGCGGATCTCGTTGCTGCCGCTCGGGTTGGTACGACGCTGTTCGGTCGACGGGCCCGACTGCAGCGACTGCACCGCCGGCGCACGCTCCATGTGATCGCGGTTGCGCGGCGCATCGTTGCGCTCGTTGCCGCGATCGTTCTGCTCACGACCGCGCATGCTCTGCACGCGATCCTGCTGCTGACGCTCCGCGGCCTGAGCCGGTACAGACTGCGGACGCGACTCGCGCAACGCAATCCGCCGGTCCGGCGCGAGGTCGCGCTCGGTGGCCTGTGCACGCTTGATCTGTTCCGCGGCGACCCGCGTCGCACGGAAATCCGTGCCGCCACGCTTCGGGTTCTCGCTCGCGAACGCAGCCGGCGGAGGCGCCTGGCGACGCGGCTGGCCGGCAAGAATGCTCTGCCGATCCGGCGCGATCGTGGACGGACGCACGCCGCCGCGCCACTGGCGCAGCTCGCGGTCGTTCACCTGCACGCGCTGCGCGCCAACCTGGCGACCGCTGACGAACGCGTCGCGCTGAGCGGCGGTCACGGCGCTGCCGATGTTGCTGTAGGTGTAGCGGGGCCGATCGCCCCGGCGACCGTAAACATTCGTGACGTTGATGTTGTTCACGATGATCGTGTTCGACACGTTCACGTGACGCACGTAACGCGGCGTGTGCCGATACCACGGCACGTAGACCTCATGGGGCGCGAGCGGGAACCAGCCAACACCGCTGCCGAAGCCCACGGACACGCTCACCGACGGACCGCCGATCCAGCCGACCAGCGCGGGCGCGTAGTACGGACGGATGTGTCGCGGACCCGGCACCCAGCACCAGCGATGGCGCACGAATGCCCAGCGGCCGTAGTGGGAGGGCGCGAAGCCCCAGCGGGCGTCGTCGATCCAGGTCCAGCCCCACGGCGAGACCCAGCCCCAGCGGCCGTAGCGATACGGCGCCCAGTCGCTCACGACATACGACGGAGTCCACACGTAGCCGTATTCCGGCTCGTTGGCCCACGTACCCTGGCCGTCGAGATCCTCGTAGCCGACGACCTCGCGCGAAACGTAACGCGCGGCTTCGGAATCATCGCCGCGGCGATCGCGATCGTTCGACCACGATTCGAATGCCGTGCGCGGCGAGAGGCGATCGATGTTGGCCGTCAGGCCGTCGAGACCGGTGAACGTGCCTTGCTCGTCGGCGCGGACGCGGAACGACTTGGACGCGCCGCTGACTTCCGCCTCGCCATTGCGCGTGCGGACGATAGTACGGTCGCTGTCGGGATCGACCTCGACGGTGTAGTCGCCGGGGTGCAGGAATTTGACCGTGGCGTTCGGCGTTTCCATCTGGATGGATTCGCGGTCGCCGAGCGTGCGCACGCGCACCGTGGCCACGCCTTCGGTGAGGCTCATCTGCATGACGTCGTCATCCAGCTCGATGAACTCGAAGCCGGTGCTGCGATCGAGGTGCACGCTCGCCGTGCCGATCTGCAATTCCGCGCGACCGTCCTTGTCGACCCAGACGCGGTCGCCGCTGGTGATCGGGCGGTTCAGCACGCCATCCGCCCATTCCTCGGTGCCGGCGGGCGCGACGGACACTTCGCCGTCTTTCAGGCTCAGGCGCGCGACGCGGCCCGGCGGATCCGTGACCGGCTCCTGCGCGCGGACGTAGTTCGCCGCCGCCAGGCCGATCAGCGCGGCCAGCCAGACGATTGCATTTCGAGACATCACACGGGCGTTCATAAATGCTCTCACCCCCGTCTAAAACGGTCGTAGCGCATGATCCGTTCCAGGGGGTGAACTCCACGTGAACGGGGTGACCTGGGTCACAACCTGAACGGATTCGTGGACTTGCTCAGCCCCTGGTGGGCCGGCGGATCCGGCACTGTGAGGCCGTTCGCGCCCCCTCGCGTCAGCCGCTGCCTATACTGCCGCATTCGCAGATAACAAGACCGTCCATGCAGCTAATTGGAAGCCCTTCGGATCTGGCGCTGCTGCGGCGATTCTCGCCGTTCGACGCCATGAAGCCGGAAAACCTCACCGCGATCGCGAAGCGGACCAGCCGGCTGCAGGCGCCAAAGGGCCGCCTGCTGTTCACCGAAGGGGACGAGGACAAGCAGACGTACTACTTGCTCAGCGGCACCATCGATCTGATGGCCGAGGGCGAGGTGGTCGGCCAGGTACGCAGCGGCACGCCGAAGGCGAAAAGTCCGCTCGCGCATGCACTGCCGCGGCCGTATTCCGCAGTGGTCACGTCCGACCGCATCGAATACCTGCACCTCGACAGCGAGTTTCTCGACGTTGTGGTCACCTGGGATCAGACCGGCAGCTACAAGGTCATCGAGCTGCACGACCAGGTGCAAGAGGGTGCCAGTGCAGACGACTGGATGACGGCGCTGCTGCAGACCAAAGCGTTCCACAAAGTGCCGCCGTCGAACATCCAGGCAGTCTTCATGCGCATGCAGCGCCAGGACTACCGCGCCGGCGAAGTGGTCATCAAGCAGGGCGATCCGGGCGACTATTTCTATGTCGTCGTGAAGGGTTCCTGTTCCGTCGCGCGCGAAACGCCGCTCAACAAGGAAGGCGTGCGGCTCGCGGAGCTGAAGATGGGCGACACCTTCGGCGAGGAATCGCTGATCTCCGAGGCGAAGCGCAACGCGACCATCACGATGCTGACCGACGGCTGCCTGATGCGGTTGTCGAAGCAAGACTTCCGCACGCTGCTGCACGAGCCGCTGATCGAGTGGGTCGAGTGGGCGGAAGCCAAGCGCATCGTGGCCGGCGGCGGCCAGTGGCTCGACGTGCGCCTGCCGTCGGAGTACGACCACTATCGCGCCGAGGGTGCGCTGAACATTCCGGCACAATCGCTGCGCCTGAAGATGAAGTCCCTCGACCGCAACGTTCACTACGTCGTGTGTTGCGACACCGGTCGCCGCAGCGCTGCCTGCGGGTACCTGCTATCGGAGCGCGGCTTCCACGCCAGCGTTCTGCGCAACGGCCTGCCCGCGGCGGAGCTCACCAAGTAGAATACGGCCTCCAAGAATAAAGGGGGCCGTCATGCGTCGATCTCTGCTCTGTCTCGCAATCGCGAGCCTGCCATTGCTGGCTCACGCCGATACCCAGCTCGCGCTCGGCCCACCCGACAAGGTGCTGTTCTGGACGCCTGCCCAGCAGCAGGCCAGCTATCCGAACATGGATCGCATCTTCCTGACCCGCGAGCTCAGTCGCGGCGATCCGAAGACTCATCCGGCCTATCCACTGCCGGCCGCGCCCGAAGACTTGTCGAAGGTCTCTTTCGAAGTCGGCGGCAAGCGCTACACCGTCGCGGACTACATCCAGCACAACCACGTCGCCGGCCTGCTCGTGATCCACAACGGCAAGATCGCGTACGAGCACTACGCGCTCGGTCATACGCAGACGAGCAAGTGGACTTCGTTCTCGGTCGCGAAGTCGCTGACCTCGATGCTGGTGGGCGCGGCTATCAAGGACGGCTATATCAAGAGTGTCGACGATCCGGTCACCGCGTACCTGCCGGTGCTCAAGGGCACCTCGTACGAAGGCGTGAGCATCAAGCACGTGCTGCAGATGTCGTCCGGTGTCGGCTGGAACGAGGATTACACCGATCCGAAGTCGGATGTCGCGCAGATCGGCGCCGTCGCGGCGCAGGGCGGCTCGCTCGGCCTGGTGAAGTACATGGGCGCGCTACCGCGCGTCGCGCCGCCGGGCTCGAAGTTCAACTACAACACCGGTGAGACGCATCTCGCCGGCGCCATCGTGCGCGCCGCGGTCGGCAACAATCTCTCGAGCTACGCCAGCCAGAAAATCTGGTCGAAATTCGCGATGGAGTCGAACGGCTTCTGGATGCTCGCTGACGAATACGGCGCGGAGCACGCTGGTTGCTGTCTCAGCGCGACGTTGCGCGACTACGGCCGCATCGGCCTGCTCGCGTTGCGCAAAGGTGTGCTCGCCGACGGCACATCGATCCTGCCGGACACCTGGATGAAAGATGCGACGACGCCGTCGCCATCGATGCCGGGCTACGGCTACCAGTGGTGGCTCATCGGCCCGGGCGACTTCGGCGCGCGCGGCATCTTCGGGCAGTCGATCGAAGTCTATGAGCCGCAGAACATCGTCATCGTGACCCACGGCCTGTGGCCGAGCGCGCAGAGCAAGGAGCTCTCGGAGATCCGGCGTGCGTTTCACGAGGCCGTGCGCGACGCGTTGAGTCACTGACGAGTCAGTGCTCGGCGGGGCGCAGGATCCATAGCGCAGCCGGCTCCCCGGAGCTGGCGCGGACGGCGACGATCAGTCGATCCATCTCGGGTACGAACAGGCCGGTCCTCGCGCCTTGCCTCGTTGCGACCCGACCGCGCGGCGTGAATGCGTCGCCGGAAGGGTCGAGCACTTCGACGAAGCCTGCGCCGCAGATGATGTAAATGCGTTCGCGACTCGCGTCGACGAACACGTCGTCCGCATCTCCGCAGACATCGCTCTCGCTCGTCATTTGTCCCGTGCGCGCGTCATACGCCTGCAGGCGCGGCGGATTGCGAAAGACGCTGATCACGCGATTCTTCTTGCTGTCGATTGCCAGCGGGTAGTTGCCGAGCACTCTTCCGGTCGACCACGCGGCGAGCGCACGATTCGCCTCGCGTGAGACGACAACGATCTGCCTGGCCGCCGGGACGTTCACATAGATGTAGCTCCCGCCCGAGTCGAGCTGGAATCCTTCGGGATGGCCGTCGAGCTCCAGGTCCGAGACGCGCGTACGCGTGGCCGCATCGATGATGGCCAGCGCTCCGTCGCCGTAGCCGACTACCACCCGACGGGCGGCTGGATCGACGCGCACGTTGTCTGGATCCTGGCCGAGCGCAATGCTGCCCAGCGTCTTGAAATCCGCGCCGCTGAACACGCGCACCGACCCGCTGGCAGCCTCGGCGACGTAAATCGAATCCGTCGTCGGTTCGTAGGCGATACCCTGCGGCTCGCGAAATCCTGGCACCGTGCGGATCACGCTGCGCTCTTTGAGATCCACGATGCCGACGCTGCCGTTGCCCAGCTCCGCGACGTAGATCCGGGAGCGGGTCGGGTCGAATGCCAGGTGGTCGATTCGACCGGCGATCTGACCCAGCGGGATTTTCGTTTCGACTGCGAGGTCCGCGGTGTCCGCGGTGTCCGCGGTGTCCGCGCGAGCGCAGCCGATTGCTACCGTGAGGAACGCGATGCCGACCAGGAAGCGCATCGCCGTAGCCTACGCCTCCTACGTTCCTAGGTGAATTTGCGACGGGAACCCACGCGCGATTCGACGCCTTTCCAACAGCTACGGAGGCGTCACATGAATGTTCAGGAAATGATGCGGGCTCATCCCCGCACCGGTCGCGGCATCAGCAATCCGCTCGTCGAGTGCATCGAACGCTGCTTCTCATGTGCACAGACTTGCACCGCGTGCGCGGATGGTTGTTTGGCCGAAGATACGATCGACAAGCTGCGTCGCTGTGTGCGACTCGATCTGGACTGCGCGGACATTTGCGCGACGACTGGCGGGGTCGCCTCGCGGCGCACCGAGTCGAGCGAACAAGTGCTGCTGCAGTTGCTGGACCTTTGCGCGAATGCCTGCCAGCTCTGCGCTGAGGAGTGCGAGCAGCACGCCTCACATCATCAACACTGCAAGATCTGCGCGGCTGAATGTCGCCGCTGCCAGGAATCGTGTCGGCGTGCGATGCAGGATGTCGGCGGAGCGAGCGGGCGCGTGCAGGCGAACTGACGCGCCCGCTGTCGGTTTTAGAACGGCGCGCGGTCGGCGACGGCGTGCAGATGACGCCGCGACTTCTTGTACATGCGCGCGGTGCGGTCACGTACGAACTCACGGCGCTTCCTGCCGGAGCTCGGATCGAGGAAATAGACGGCTGCGGCCGCGACTGCGGCGCTTGCTGCGGCCAGGCCCAGGGTTGTTGC
>DATEKT010000234.1:0-11521 GCA_035277305.1 Steroidobacteraceae bacterium
AGAATTGACGGGATTAACGGGATTAACGGGATTAAGAGTAAGAATATGAACAGCAGAAATTCTGGGTCTTCAATCCTGTTAATCTCGTTAATCCCGTCAAAATTTCTTGTTCCGCTCTTCTTCCTCGCCCTCACTGCATGCAGCGGCGGCAGTGTGCCGTCCGCGGAGCATGCAGCAGCGAAGCTGACCTACCCGCAGAGCAAGCGAGTCGACCAGGTCGACGACTATCACGGCGAGAAAGTGGCCGATCCGTATCGCTGGCTCGAGCAGCTCGACAGCCCCGAGACCAAGGCGTGGATCGAAGCGCAGAACAAAGTCTCTTTCCCTTACCTGGAGAAGATTCCGCAGCGTGCCGCGTACAAAGAGCGTCTCACGCAGCTGTGGAACTACGAGCGCTTCGGCATGCCGGTGAAAGGCGGCAACCGCTATTTCTACACTCGCAATGATGGCCTGCAGAATCAGTCGGTGCTGTACGTGGCCGACGCGCTCGACGGCGAGCCGCGTGTGCTGCTCGATCCCGTCACGCTGCTGGCCGACGGCACAGCAGCCCTGGCGGCGTGGATTCCGAGCGAAGACGGCAAGCTGATCGCATACGGCATCCAGGAAGCCGGCTCCGACTGGGAACAATGGAAAGTCCGTGACGTGACGACCGGCAAGGACTCCGAAGAACAGCTCAAGGGCGTGAAGTGGGCGGCGGTCGCGTGGGCGAAGGACGGCTCTGGCCTCTACTACAGCCGCTATGACGGCGGCGTGAACTTCTACAGCAAGCTGTTCTTCCACAAGCTCGGCACGCCGCAGTCCGAGGACAAGCTGATCTATGAGAACCGGGAGATCAAGGAGTGGACGTTCGTTCCCGAGATCTCGGAGGACGGCCGCTACCTGATCATCTTCATCTGGAAGGGGAGCGATGGCACCAACCAGCTCTACTACAAGGATCTGCAGAAGCCGAATGCCAAGGTGGTCGAGCTGATCAAGGGCTTCGACGCGGCCTACAACTTCGTGGGCAACGACGCCGGCCGCTTCTGGATTCGCACCGACGCCGGCGCGCCGATGGGCCGCGTCGTCGAAGTCGATCTCGCGCAGCCCGACCGCGCGAAGTGGAAGAACGTGATTCCGGAAGCGAGCGAGGCGCTGCAGAGCGTCAGCCTGGTGGGCGACAGGTTCTTCGCTTCCTATCTCAAGGACGCGTCCTCGCAGATCCAGGCGTTCGACTTGCAGGGCAAGCCGCTGCGCGAGGTCAAGCTGCCGGGCCTGGGCAGCGCAGGCGGATTCAACGGCAAACGCTCCGACACCGAGACGTTCTACGCCTTCGTCAGTTTCATTCAGCCGGCGACGATCTATCGCTACGACGTGCGCTCCGGCGACAGCAGCGTGTTCAAGCAGCCGAAGCTCACATTCAAGGCGGACGACTTCGAGACGCAGCGCGTCTTCGTCACTAGCAAGGACGGCACGCGCCTGCCGATGTTCGTCACCCAGCGCAAAGGGATGAAACTGGACGGCAACAATCCGACCATCATGTACGGCTACGGCGCGTTCCGCATTTCGCTGACGCCGCGCTTCTCGCCGGAGACCGTCGCGTTCCTCGAGCAGGGCGGCGTCTACGCGCAGCCGAGCCTGCGCGGCGGCTTCGAGTACGGTGAGGCGTGGCACCAGGCGGCCATGTTCGAGCGCAAGCAGAATGTGTTCGACGACTTCATCGCTTCGGCCGAATGGCTGATCGCGAACAAGTACACGCAGCCGTCGAAGCTGGCGATTCGCGGCGGCAGCAACGGCGGATTGCTGGTGGGCGCGGTGCTCACGCAGCGTCCCGAGCTGTTCGGCGCGGCGTTGCCTGCGGTCGGTGTGATGGACATGCTGCGTTTCCAGCACTTCAGCATCAACTGGACGCTGGCGGCGGAGTACGGGTCGTCGGATACCGCGGAGGGGTTCAAGTACCTCCGGGCCTATTCGCCGCTGCACAACCTCAAGCCCGGCACGAAATATCCGCCGACGCTGATCACCGCGGGCGATCACGATGATCGGTTACCCCCGATCCACAGCTACAAGTTCGCGGCTACGATGCAGCACGACCAGGCGGGCGACGCGCCGGTGCTGATCCGCATCGACACGCGGACCGGGCACGGCATGGGCCGGCCGATCGCGAAAGAGATCGACCTCGCGGCCGACTCGCTCGCCTTCATACACCAGTCGCTCGGGATGAACTGACGACAGCATGACCAGAACGATCTCTGCCAGAACAATTGATCACTGGATCGGCGGCCAGCCGCACGCCGGCGGCTCGGAACGCCGCTCGCCCGTCTGGAATCCGGCGACGGGCGAACAACAGGCGTGGGTGGCGCTGGCCAGCGCCGACGACATCGATCGCGCGGTCAAGGTGGCGAGCGCTGCGTTCGAATCATGGTCGCAGACGTCTCTGAGCAAACGCATGCGGATTCTGTTCGCATTCCGGGAGCTGGTGAACGCTCGTCGTCGCGAGATTGCGGAGGCGATCTGCGATGAGCACGGCAAAGTCGTGAGTGACGCCGAGGGCGAAGTTCAGCGCGGCCTGGAAGTCGTGGAATTCGCCTGCGGCATTCCGACGCTGCTCAAGGGCGACTACTCCGACCAGGTTTCCTCGGGCGTCGATCTGTTCTCGTTCCGCGAGCCGCTGGGCGTCGTCGCCGGCATCACGCCGTTCAACTTCCCCGCGATGGTGCCGATGTGGATGTTTCCCGTCGCCATCGCCTGCGGCAACACGTTCATCCTCAAACCCAGCGAGCGCGATCCGGGCGCGTCGATGCTGCTCGCGCAGCTGTGGGCCGATGCTGGATTGCCGGAGGGTGTGTTCAACGTCGTTCACGGCGACAAGTCGGCGGTCGACGCGCTGCTCGACCATCCGGGCGTCGCGGCAATCTCCTTCGTCGGCTCGACGCCCATAGCCAAGTACATCTACATGAGAGGCACGGCGGCCGGGAAGCGCGTGCAGGCGCTGGGCGGCGCGAAAAATCACGCGATCATCCTTCCCGATGCTGACCGCACGTTCGCGGCCGAGCAGCTCGCGGCTGCCGCTTTCGGCTCAGCCGGCGAGCGTTGCATGGCGATCTCAGCGGCCATCGCAGTAGGCGGTGCGGCGGACGAATTGGTCGAAGCTGTCGCACGCAAGGCGACGGCGATCAAAGTCGGTCCGGGACGCGACACGGCGAGCGAAATGGGACCGGTGATCACGCGGGAGGCGAAGGAACGAATCTCGGGTCTCATCGGCACGGGAGCGGAGCAGGGCGCGCGCATCGCTGTCGACGGCCGCAAGCTCGTCGTGAAAGGTCACGAGCAGGGCTTCTTCGTCGGCCCGACCGTGATCGACCACGTCACGCCGTCCATGGACGTTTATCGTGAGGAGATCTTCGGCCCGGTGCTCTCCATCGTGCGCGCGCAGTCGGTCCGCGAAGCGATCGATCTCATCAACGCGAATCCGTACGGCAACGGCACGGCAATTTTCACGTCGAGCGGCGCGGCCGCGCGCGAGTTCCAGCGCGGCGTGAAGGTAGGCATGATCGGCATCAACGTGCCGATCCCGGTGCCGATGGCCTGGTATTCGTTCGGCGGCTGGAAGGACTCGTTGTTCGGCGACAAGCATGTTCACGGCGCGGAAGGCGTGTCGTTCTATACGCGCGCGAAAGTCGTGACGTCGCGATGGCCGCAGGTCGAGACAGCCTCCGGCGTCAGCTACGTGTTCCCGACAGCAACCTAAGAGGACCTCTTTCGTGAAAGTGCCCCTGAGATGCCTGCTGTTGCTGCTCGCGCTGGTTGCCTTGATGAGCAGAGCCTTCGGTGCTCCGCCCATCGCGATCACCGGCGGCACGCTGATCGACGGGAACGGCGGTCAGCCCGTCGCGAACGCGACCGTGCTCATTCGCGACGACCGCATCGTCGCGGTCGGGCCCGCGGGCTCGGTCGAGATTCCCGCCGACGCGAAGCGTTACGACGCGGCGGGCAAATATGTGCTGCCGGGATTCATCGACATGCACATGCATTTCGTCTATCCGCGGGACGGCTCGCCCGACCCGTCGAAAAGCCTCTCGACGCTGCGCGGGCTGCACTTCATGGACATGTTCGTCGACTCGGGTGTGACAGCGGCTCGCGACGTAGGTGGCATGATCGAGCCGATGCAGGCGCTGGTGGAGGCGCAGCGCGTCGGCTACATCCATTCATTGCGGCTGCACCCCGTCGGGCAGTTGATCACGACGACCGGCGGTCACGGCCCCGAATGGTCCTACTTTGCGAGCGGCCCGTATGGCTTCCGCGAAGCCGTGCGCAAGATGTACGAGAGCGGCTTCAACTACATCAAGATCTCGCCGCCGTATACGCAGGAAGAAGCCGACGCCGCGGTCGACGAGGCGAAGATTCATCGCATGCACATCACCAGTCACGGCGGCGGCTACTCGGACACCGAGCCCGAGAGCATGACCCGGCGCGCGATCAACGCAAACGTGCAATGCATCGAGCACCTGTACATGCCCGTCGAAGATCTCGATCTGATGGCAAAGAAGGGCATCGCCGTCATTCCCACGATGGAAGTCATGCACCTGCTCTACACCTATCCGACGGTGCTGCCGCAGATCCAGTACCTGGAGAAAAAGCGCGGCTGGTCGATGGCATTGCACGACAAGCTGTTCAAAGAGGCTCACAAGCGGCACATCCTCATGGGCGTCGGCACCGACGCGATCCTGGAACTGGCGGACAAGAACTATCCGCAGATGTACGTCACCGAGCTCGAGCACTACACGCGCCTCGGAATGACGCCGCTCGAGACGATCACTGCGGCGACCAAGAACGGCGCGATCATTCTCGGCCGCGAGGACGAGCTCGGCACCCTGGAGAAGGGCAAGCTCGCCGACCTGCAGATCGTCGACGCCAACCCGCTCGAGTCTTTCAAGGCCCTCGGCCGTCCCTCGCTCGTCATGATCGGCGGCGAGGTGCTCCGGTATCAGGGCAAGCGTGAGAAGTAAGAGGAGTAGTTTCCAATGCAGCTGCGGAAAAGAACCGGAATGAAGAATGACTCTCGCCAGGATCGCCAAGATCGCCAAGGAAGAACACGAAGAAGCCTATTCTCAAGGCCTGCCCTTTCCGGCCTTGGCGATCCTGGCGATCTTGGCGAGAGATTCTTCTTTCGTCTTCTCCTTCCCCTCGCAGCGCTATGCCTGCCCACTCTCGCTTCCGCCGACGTCACTCAACAGCAACTGGAAGCTGCGATCGCGAAAGTCGACAGCAAGGTGATCACCTGGCGTCGTGACATTCATGAGCATCCGGAGCTGAGCAATCGCGAGACGCGCACGGCGAAGCTGGTGGCGGATCACCTGAAGAAGCTCGGGTTGCAGGTGAGGACGGGTATCGCGCACAACGGCGTGACGGGCATTCTGAAAGGCGGCAAGCCGGGGCCGGTCATCGCGATTCGTGCGGACATGGATGCGAACCCGGTCGTCGAAGATGTCGACGTGCCGTTCAAGTCGAAGGTGACGACAGAGTATCTCGGCAAGACAGTCGGGGTGATGCACGCGTGCGGTCACGATGGGCACACCGCCAACCTCATGGGGATTGCGGAAGCGCTCAGTTCATTGCGGCAGGATCTTCCCGGCACCGTGCTGTTCATCTTCCAGCCTGCCGAGGAAGGCCCGCCGGATGGCGAGGAGGGCGGCGCGGGTTACATGATGAAGCAGGGCGTCTACAACGAAGTGAAACCCGAAGCGGTCTTCGGGCTGCATGTGTTCGCCGGGATTCCGGCAGGAGAGATTCGCTACCGCTCCGGTCCGTTCATGGCTGCAGCGGACATGTTCCGCATCGACATTTCCGGTAAGGCCGCGCACGGCTCGCGTCCATGGGCGGGCGTGGATCCGGTCGTCGCCGGGTCGCAGATCGTCATGGGACTGCAGACGATCGTGAGCCGCCAGGTCGACATCTCGCGCTTGCCGGCGGTGCTGACGATCGGCAAGTTCGACGGCGGTGTTCGCAGCAACATCATCTCCGAGAAGGCGAGCCTGTACGGCACGCTGCGCACATTCGACGACGCGGTGCGCCTCGACATCATCGAGCGCATGCGGCGTACGGCCAGCGACATCGCCTCGTCCACCGGCGCAGGCGCGACGCTGACGATGCAGACGTATCGTTATCCGGTGACGGTCAACGATCCGAAGCTGACGGAACGCGTGCTGCCCTCGCTCCGCAAGGCGGCCGGCGCGGATCGCGTCGTCGAGCATCCGCTCGAGATGGGATCGGAAGACTTCTCGTACTTCGCCGACAACATCCCCGGTTTCTTCTTCTTCGTCGGGGTCACGCCGCGCGACCAGGATCCGAAGCAGGCGGCGACCAATCACTCCGGCAAGTTCTTCCTCGACGAGTCGGCGTTGCCGGTCGCGAGCCGCGCGCTGGCCACGATCGCGGTGGATTACCTGCAGGGCAAACAATGAACAGACGCATCATGATCCAGGGCACGCTGGCCTCGGCCGCTGCCCTGTCTTCCGCGGGCGCTTTCGCTGCGGTGTCGGATCGCGACCGCAAGGCGCTCCAGCAGGCAGTCAATGCGGGATTCGACAGCGCTCTGCGTCGCATCCAGGACTGGATTCGACTGCCGACGATTGCCGCCGAGAAGATCAACATCGAGGAAGGCGCCGATTACATGGCGAAGCTCGCGACCGATGCAGGCTTCGGCAAAGTGCGCAAGGTGCCGACCGGCGGCAGTCCCGCCGTGTTCGGCGTGCTCGATGCCGGCGCGAAGAAGACGATCGGGCTGTACTTCATGTACGACGTGAAGCAGTACGACGCATCCGAGTGGAAGTCGCCGCCGCTCGAGGGGCAGCTGTTCGATCATCCGCTGGGACGCGCGCTGCGCGGCCGCGGCGCGATCAATCACAAGGGTCCGGAAGGCACCTTCCTCGCGATGCTGCACGCGTTCAAGGCGGCCGGCGTCAAGCTGCCGGTGAATCTCGTGCTGCTGGCGGAGGGTGAGGAGGAGATCGGCTCACCGAACTTCCACAACGCTTTGAACGACGCTGAAGTCGTCGCGGCCATGCAGCGCGCCGACGCCGTCTTCATGCCGACGAACCTGCAGGAGCCCGGCGGCGACGTCGCGATCTGCCTGGGCGCGAAGGGCATCATCGAATGCGAACTGGTCTCGAGCGGCGAGCGCTGGGGTCGCGGACCCGCGCGCGACACGCACTCGGGCGGCAAGGCCTATATCGACAGTCCGGTGTGGCATTTGGTCGAAGCTCTGAACTCATTGGTGCGCGACGGCGGCAACACCCCGGCCATCGATGGCTGGTTCGAGCACGTCCGCCCGCTCACGCAACGCGAGCTCGAGCTGATCGCCGAGCAAGCGCGCACCAGCAGCGAGAAGGAAGCAATGGAAGCGACCGGTGTAAAGCGCTGGATCGACGACATGTCGTGGCAGAAGGCGATCGAGAAGGGCGCCGCGCAGCCGACGGTGAACATCGAAGGCATGATCGCCGGCTACACCGGCGTCGGCGGCAAGACCATCCTCCCCGCCAGGGCCTCGGCGAAACTCGACATGCGGCTCGTGCCGAACATGACCGCGAAAGACTGCATGGCCAAACTGCGCGCGCACCTCGACAAGCGTGGCTTCGGCGACATCGAGATCAACTTCGGCGGCGCCTACGACCCGACGGAGACTCCCGAAAGCAGCAGCCTCATCCGCGCCGAGCGCGCAACCCTCAAGCGCCTCGGCATCCGCCACGCCGTGCTCCCTCGCATCGCCGGCTCCTATCCCGGCTACATCTTCACCGGCGCTCCGCTGCACAAGCCCTTCAACCAGTTCGGCATCGGCACCGGCGGCCGCGCCCACGCCCCCGACGAGTACTACCTCATCGAGAGCAATACTCCGAAGGTCGCCGGCCTGCGCGAAGTGCAGATGGGCTTCGTGGAGTTTCTGTACGAGCTGGCGGCGGCGGGTTAGGGCAGGAAGAAGATCTCTCGCCAAGATCGCCAGGATCGCCAAGGAAGAACAGGACTCGGGTTCGGAGATTCCAGAATCCGACGTTGAGAATCTGCTTTTCCGACCTTGGCGATCTTGGCGATCTTTGCGAGAGAATTTCTTGTTCTTCTTCGCCGCAAACCACCTTGTGGTTCGCGTACCACTTCCCTGCATACCGCACCCGCGCTCGCAGCATTAGCCGGCGTTATGGATCGCATTACCAGAATTAGATTTGGTGCAGGGGGCGGCGTGCTAGAAATTGCACAGTCAACGGGAGGCTCAGCACAGGGAGCGTAGAGGGGAGTCGAGATAACGATCAAGCATCGAGCAACGCTCACCTTGGGGGGGAAGAACATGAACCTGAGATCCGCAGTGCGCGCGGCTTGCATAGTCGCCGGCGCCGCAGCCTTGACGCCTGGCCTGGTCTACGCTCAGAGCTCGCCCCGCAATACGCGCAGCGGTGAGGAGCTCGAAGAAGTCATCGTCACCGGCTCGAAACTGTTGCGACCCGACGCGGTGGCGCCGATCCCGGTGACCTCCGTCAACGCCGGCGAGATCGAAGCGTCGGGCGTCACCATGATTTCCGACTACATTCGCGAGCTGCCGGTCTTCGGCATCAACAGCGGCCGCACGACCGAGACGTCGGGCGCCGACTCCGCGAAGCCCTTGTCGACCGCGGGCACCGAGCGGCTGAACCTGCGCGACCTCGGCACGGATCGCACGCTGGTCGTCGTGGACGGTCGTCGTCACGTGGGATCGACGGCAGGCTCGACGGCAGTCGACGTCGCATCGATTCCGACGGCGCTGATCGAGCGTGTCGAGATCAGCACCGGCGGCGCGTCCACCGCATATGGCGCAGACGCCATCGCGGGCGTCGTCAACTTCATCACGAAGAAGAATTTCGAAGGCGTGCAGGTCGACAGCCGCTACGGCGACTCCGATCAGGGCGGCGGCGAGAACACTTACATCGCGCTGACCGTCGGCGGCAACTTTGCCGAAGACCGCGGCAACGCAGTCTTCAGCGCCTCGTACAACGATATCGGCGGCATCCTGGGCAGCCAGCGCAAGTACATCACCGACCGCTGGGGCTTCGTCGCCAATCCGGCCGACACGGGTCCCAACGACGGGATTCCCGCGCAGATCCTGCGCCGGGATACGAGATTCACGAACCTGCTGAATCACCAGGGCTCCGCGTTCGGCCTGCTCGACGGCTCGCAGCTCATCTTCAACAACGACGGCACGACGCGTCCGTTCAACTACGGCGATCCCGCGACCACGGTCGTGGGCGCCGTGGTCGGCGGCGACGGTCTGGATCCGACGACCAACGCAAACGTCGCGACGCCGATGCAGCGCAAGTCGATCTTCGCGAGCCTCAACTACAAGCTGACCGACAAGGTCAACTTCTTTGCCGAGGGCAAGAGCTACCTGAGCGGCGCGCAGGTCATCTCGCCCGCGCTGCTGGACGCCATCACATACCCGGAGAACGGCGAGCTGTTCTTCATCAGCCAGGACAACCCGTTCCTGCCTGCCAACGACCCGGTGCTCGCGCAGCAGTTCGCGAACAACTTCGGCCTGGTTCTGATGAGCCGCTGGCACGACGACTTCCCGCTGCGCTCCGCGGACATCCAGCGCACGCTCAATCGCTTCGTCGCCGGTGTCGAGGGCGAGACGGGCTTCAAGGATTGGCACTTCGAGATCTACGGGCAGTACGGTCACACCGACGAGGAATATCGCGAGTTCAACAACCGCGATCCGCGACGCTTCCGCCTGGCCACCGACGCGGTGACCGACGTCACGGGCATCACGGGTGTCGCGCCGGGCTCGCCGGTTTGTCGCGCCACGCTCACCGCGTTCCAGGCGGGCGGCACGACGGATCCGGATCTGCTGGCCTGTCGCCCGGTCAACCTGTTCGGGCGCGGCAACGAGAGCCAGGAATCGCTGGACTACTTCCTGATCGATCTGTTGACCAACAAGAGCCTGGAGCAGACGGTCGCGAGCGCTTCGTTGAACGGCAGCCTGTTCGATCTGCCTGCGGGACCTGTCAGCTTCGCGTTCGGCCTGGAGTATCGCAAAGAAAGCAGCGAGGCTATCCCGGACGCCAATCAGCAGCAGGGCAAGACCTTCACGGGCACGACACCCGCGGTCAAGGGCGAGTACGACGTGTCCGAGGCCTATATCGAAACGCGCTTCCCGCTGCTGAAGGACAAACCGTTCGCGGAGTTGCTGGCCGTCGAAGGCGGCTTCCGCACCTCCGACAACAGCGTCACCGGCGGCTCGAATTCGTGGCGCGCAGGCGGCGAGTGGGCGCCGGTGCGCGACATTCGGTTCCGCGGCATGTATGCGAAATCGGTGCGCGCGCCGAACGTCGGCGAGCTGTTCACGCCGCAGGCGCCTGCGATCTCCGTGCCGGAAGATCCGTGCCTCGCGGAGAACGTCGCCGGCGGACCCGATCCGGCGCGGCGCCTGGCGAACTGCCAGCAGATCCTTGCGCCGTACGGGCTGGATCCACTGACCTACGTGCTCAACCCGAACTTCGTCGGCTTCGCGTTCGGCGGCGTCGGCGGCGGCAACCCGAACCTGAAGGAAGAGACGGCGACCTCGGTCACCTACGGGGTGGTCTTCAATCCGCGCTTCCTGCCGGGCCTGACGCTTTCGGTGGACTTCTACGATATCGACATCGATGACGTGATCATCTCGCCGACTCCGCCGAGCATTGCCGACGGCTGCGTCGACAACTTCACCTCGCCCGACAACGAGCTGTGCGGCCTGGTCACTCGCGACAACGATCCGACGAGCCTCGGGTTCGGCGCGATCAAGAGCGTCAACATCACGACCCGCAACCTCGCGAGCCTGTCGACCTCCGGCATCGACTTCCAGGCGGACTACAGCTGGCGTCTCGGACCCGGCGCGCTCAACACTCGACTGATCGCGAACTACATCGACAGCTACAGGCAGAAGCAGCTGGAGAGCGCGGTGCACGAGGACGAGCTGGTGGGCGGCCCGCGCCTGCCGGAAATCCGCGGCGGCCTGCAGATCGGCTACAACACCGAGTCGTGGAGCCTCAACTACCAGATCCGCTACATCGATGGCGTGCGCTTCTCGGCGGTGGAAGCCTTGAATCCGGTCGAGACGACCGACCCGTACACGGTCGGCTCGGAGACGATCAGCGACATCAGCGGGATGTACCGCTTCGACACGGCCGGCTTCAGCTGGCAGCTGTCGGTCGGCGTCGACAACATTTTCGAAGAAGAGCCGCCCCCGGGCACCCGCACGGGTCGCTTCACGGGCGGCAGTCCGTACTACGATCCGATCGGCCGCTTCTATTACGGCGGCCTGAAGGTCAGCTTCTGAGCCATCGGAGTCGATGAAGAGAACGGACGGAGCAAACCTGCGCGGCGTTACCGGTCCTGGGTAGCGCCGCGCATTTTTTTAGGAGAGAGGACCTTGTTGCAGTTGACTGGGGTGGAGCACGTGTATCCGAACGGTACGCGGGCACTCGATGGAGTGACGATCTCCATCGGCAAGGGGATGTTCGGACTGCTCGGCCCGAACGGCGCCGGC
>DATEKT010000235.1:0-21586 GCA_035277305.1 Steroidobacteraceae bacterium
AGCCCGACCTACAGGGCTATCGGAGCCGCTCAGCCGGCGGACATTTCCTTGATGCGGGCGTTCAGGTGGCTCTTGTGGCGCGACGCCTTGTTGCGGTGGATGACGCCCTTGTTCACGGCCGAATCGATGATCGGGCCAGCCTCTTTCAGCTTGGCGGCCGCTTCCTTCTTGTCACCCGCGTTGACGGCGCTGACGACGCTCTTGATCGCGGTGCGCAGCTTGGACCGGGCGGCCACGTTGCGCGCACGGCGCTTCACGGTCTGACGGGCACGCTTTTCGGCTGACTTGATATTGGCCACGGGCAGGGGGACTCCAAAAAAGAGCGCGAATTCTGCCGATGCGGCCGGTCCGAGGCAAGGGGAAAGCAATAATCCGTGCGCAATCTGTCAGCAGTCCGCCCGATCGCCTCTGTACCATGGCGCCCCCATGAAGCTCCCAGCCGTCCGCGGCCGTCCATGAACCGCGGTTTCTTCCGCAGTACAGCCGTCGTCGGAGTGACCACGCTGCTGTCCCGGATCACCGGGCTGGCGCGCGAGATGGTGTTCACCGCGGTCATTCCCGCGGTGTACCTCGAGGTCTACGTCCTCGCGAACCAGATCCCGAACCTGCTGCGCCGGCTGTTCGCCGAAGGCGCGTTTTCGCAGGCGTTCGTGCCCGTTGTGGCCGAATACCGTGCGAAGCGCAGCCACGAAGAGGTCCGCGAGCTGGTCGACTCCGTGGCCGGCACGCTGGGCGGCATTCTCGCGGTCGTGTCGATTCTCGGCGTGATCGTCGCGCCGGTGGTCGTCTTCATCTGCGCGCCCGGCTTCGCTTCGAAGCAGGCCGGCCAGTTCGAGCTTGCGGTCGAGGCGCTGCGCTGGACGTTTCCGTATCTGCTGTTCGTCTCGCTGACGGCGCTCGCCGGCGGCGTGCTGAACAGCTACCAGCGGTTCGCGCTGCCGGCGTTCGCGTCGGTCGTGCTCAACGTGGTCATGATCGTGTTCGCGGTGTGGATTTCACCGCATTTCGAGCAGCCGGTGATCGCGCTGGCCGTCGGCGTTTTCGTCGGCGGCATCCTGCAGGTCGCGATGCAGGTGCCGGCGCTGCTGCGGCTCCGCCTGGTGCGCTGGCCGCGCTGGAATCTCAAGCACGAGGCGGTGCGCCGCATCGCGCTGCTGATGGGCCCCGCGATCATCGGTTCTTCGATGGGGCAGCTGAGCGTCATGCTGAGCACGGCGATCGCCTCGCTCCTCGCGGACGGCAGCATGGCGTGGCTGTTTTTCGCCGACCGCCTGGTCGAGTTTCCGCTCGGAGTTTTCAGCATCGCGCTCGCGACCGTGATCCTGCCGAGCCTGTCCGCGCATCACGCGCGGGAGACGCCCGAAGAGTTTTCCGAGACGCTCGCCTGGGCGCTGCGACTGGTCTGCGTGATCGTGATTCCGGCGTCGGTGGCGATGCTCGTGCTCGCCGGACCGTTGACGGTTGCGATCTACCATCGCGGCCGGTTCACCAGCTTCGACGTCGACATGACACAACGCGCGCTGATGGCGTTCTCGCTCGCGCTGCTCGGCTGGAGCCTCATCAAGGTGCTCGCGACCGGCTACTACGCCCGCCAGGACACGAAGGGGCCGGTGAAGGTCGCGATGCGCGCGCTCGGCCTCACGATGCTACTGAACCTGCTGGTGCTTGGCGTGCTCTGGCTCACCGGCAACATCAAATCTCCGGGTGCGCACACACTGCTCGCGCTGACGAACGGCGTGGGAGCGATGCTCAACGCGGGTCTGCTCTACGTCGGCCTGGCCCGCAAGGGCATCGTGCACCCCGGCCACGTCATGCGTGGCCTGCTCGTGCGGATCGTGATCGCGAGCTCCGCGATGGCGCTCGTGCTGGCCTGGCTCGGCGGCGATCTGGCGTTCTGGCTGAGCAGCGGCACCCTGGTCCGCGTGATGCGGCTCTCCGGCCTGATCGCGGTCGGCATCGTGGTCTACTTCGGCGTGCTCTGGGCGCTCGGCGTGCGGGCCGGGCAGTTCCGGCTGAAGGCGGTGTCGCCCCCGGCGGCCGAGTCGGGCTGACAGGCTGGAGGCAACCCTGATTTCCGGCCGTTCGCCCCTATAATGCAGCTCTTCCGGGTGAACGATTGGGAGCGCGAGCCACGATGGAGCTCGTTCGGGGCTTGCACAACGTGGATCGGGCCGCTCGCGGTTGCGTGCTCACGATCGGTGCCTTCGACGGCATCCACCGCGGTCATCAGGAGATGATCCGGGTGCTGCGGACGCTCGGCGCGGCACAGGGGCTGCCGGCGACGCTGCTGTCTTTCGAGCCGACGCCGCGCGAGTTCTTCGCCAAGGGCACGCCGCCGGCGCGCCTGACGCGCTTTCGCGAGAAGTTCGAGGCGTTGCAGCAGTACGGCGTCGAGCGCTTCGTGTGCCTGCGGTTCGACACGGCGCTGCGCTCGATGAGCCCGGACCAGTTCATCGGCGACGTGCTGGTGAGCGCGCTCGGCGCGCGGCACGTCATCGTCGGGCACGACTTCAAGTTCGCGCGCAATCTCGCGGGTAACGTCGAGACGCTGCGCGCGGCGGGACCGGCGGCGGGGTTCGCAGTCACCGAGGTGCCGCCGTTCGAGATCGATGGCGAGCGCGTCAGCAGTTCGCTGATCCGCACGGCGCTCGATGCGGGAGACATGCAGCGCGCGGCGCGCTTGCTGGGACGGCCGTACCGGATGACCGGCAAGGTCGTGGCAGGCGCGAAACTCGGCCGCAAGCTCGGGTTTCCGACCGCGAACCTGCGGCCGCAGCGGCGTGCGACGCCGCTGGCGGGCGTGTTCGCGATTCGCGTTTCGGGCTGCAGTTTGCAGAACGCGCCGGGAGTTGCCAGTCTCGGTACGCGCCCGGCGGTGAACGGCAAAGAGCTGCTGCTCGAAGCGCACGTGTTCGACTTCGACGGCGACCTGTACCGTCGATATCTGCACGTCGATTTCATCGCGCGGTTGCGCGACGAGCTGTGGTTTCCGGACATGGATCAGCTGGTGGAGCAGATGAAGCAGGATGCAGCACGCGCGAGAGAGATTCTGAGTCGTTAAGTATGGCCATGGACTACAAGCAGACGATCAACCTGCCGCAGACCGCCTTCCCGATGAAGGCGGACCTGGCGCGACGCGAGCCCGAGGTACAGAAGTTCTGGGAAGAGCAGAACATCTACGGGAAGCTGCGCGAGGTCGCGCGCGGCCGTCCGACGTTCATTCTTCACGACGGTCCGCCGTACGCGAACGGCACGATTCATCTCGGTCACTCCATCAACAAGGTGCTGAAAGACGTCGTGGTGAAGTCGCGCACGCTCGACGGCTACGACGCGCCGTACGTGCCGGGCTGGGATTGCCACGGCCTGCCGATCGAGCACCAGATCGAGAAGGCACGCGGCAAGGAAGTGAAAGGGCTCGGACCGCGCGAGTTCCGGCAGGCGTGTCGCGAGTACGCGATGACGCAGGTCGAAGCGCAGCGCGTCGACTTCAAGCGGCTCGGCGTGATGGGCGAGTGGGATCGCCCGTACATGACGATGCAGCCTTTCTACGAGGCGGAGCAGCTGTGCGCGTTCGCGCAGATCCTGCGCAACGGCCACGTCTACAAGGGACTGAAGCCGGTGCACTGGTGTCTCGACTGTCGCTCGGCGCTCGCCGAGGCCGAGGTCGAGTACGAGGACCGCGTCTCGCCGGCGATCGATGTGCGCTACCCGGTGAAGGACGTCGACGATCTCGCAAGGCGGTTCGGTCTCAACGTCGCATCCGCGCCCGTCAGCATCGTGATCTGGACGACGACTCCCTGGACGTTGCCTGCAAGCCAGGCCGTGTCGGCAGGTCCTGAAGTCCGCTACGAGCTCATCGATACCGGCTCGGAGCGGCTCGTGCTCGCGAAGGATCTCGCGGCCGCCGTGTTGCAACGTGCTGGCGTCACCGAATCCAAACGAATCGGCGAAGTCTCAGGCGCGGCGCTCGAAGGGTTGCAACTCGCGCATCCGTTCTACGACCGCACGGTTCCCGTCGTGCTGGGCGATCACGTCACGCTCGACGCGGGCACAGGCCTCGTGCACACCGCGCCGGGGCATGGTCACGAGGACTATGAAGTCGGGCTGAAGTACAAATTGCCGATCGACAACCCGGTCGGCAGCGACGGCCGCTACGTCGCGGGCACGAAGCTGTTCGAAGGCGAGCACGTGTTCGAGGCGAACAAGCACGTCATTGCGGTGCTCAAGGAGCACGGCGCGCTGCTGCACGAAGAAACTCTCAAGCACAGCTATCCGCATTGCTGGCGCCACAAGACGCCCGTCATCTTCCGCGCGACGGCGCAGTGGTTCATCAGCATGGAGCAGGCGGGCCTGCGCAAAGGCGCGCTGCGCGAGATCGGCAAAGTGAAGTGGATGCCGGGCTGGGGCGAGAGCCGCATCGGCAACATGATCGCCGACCGTCCCGACTGGTGCATTTCGCGTCAGCGCGTGTGGGGCGTGCCGATGGCGCTGTTCACGCATCGCGCTACCGGCGAGCCGCATCCGCGCTCGGCGGAGTTGCTCGATGCCGTCGCGGAGCACGTCGAGAAGGGCGGCATCGACGCGTGGTACGAGCTCGATCCGGTCACGCTGCTCGGCGACGAGGCGAAGAACTACGAGAAGGTCAACGACATTCTCGACGTGTGGTTCGACTCCGGCGTGTCGCATCAGTGCGTCTCGAAGCACTGGCCGGAAGTGACCATGCCCGCGGACCTGTACCTGGAAGGCTCCGATCAGCACCGGGGCTGGTTTCACAGCGCGCTGCTGACGTCGGTCGCGATGCACGATCGCGCGCCGTATCGCGCCGTGCTGACGCACGGGTTCACGATCGACGAGAAGGGTCGCAAGATGTCGAAGTCGCTCGGCAACGTGATCCTGCCGCAGAAGGTGATCGGCGCGCTCGGCGCCGACGTGCTGCGCCTGTGGATCGCGGGCACCGACTACGCGAACGAGATGAGCCTGTCGGACGAGATCCTGAAGCGGGTCGCCGAATCGTATCGGCGCATGCGCAACACCGTGCGCTTCCTGCTTGGCAACCTCAGCGGCTTCGATCCGGCGCACGACCAGGTGTCGCCCGCGGAGCTCGTCGCGATCGATCGCTGGGCGCTGTGGCGCACCGAGCAGCTGCAGGAGGAGGTCGTTGCCGCGTACCGCAACTACCAGTTCCACCTGATCTACCAGAAGGTGCACAACTTCTGCAGCGTCGATCTCGGCGGCTTCTATCTCGACGTGCTCAAGGACCGGCTGTACACGACACCGGCCAAGAGTCACGCGCGGCGCTCGGCGCAGACTGCGATGTTCTGGATTCTCGAGGCGATGGTGCGCTGGCTCGCGCCGATTCTCTCCTTCACCTCCGAAGAGACCTGGCGCTACATGCCGGGCCAGCGCAACGAGTCCGTGTTCTTCAACACCTGGGTTGCGTTGCCGCAGGGTGCGGCTCAGCGACCGCAGGTCGATTGGGACGCTGTGCTGCGCGTGCGCAGCGGCGTGATGCGCGAGCTCGAGAAACTGCGCAATGCCAATGCGATCGGCGCGCCGCTCGACGCGGAAGTCGATGTCTACTGCGCTCCGCACTTGTTGCAGATCCTGCAGTCGTTCGGCGATGAGCTGCGATTCGTCTTCATCACGTCTGCGGCGCGCGTGCATCGGGCTGACAGCCGTCCGCCCGAAGCTGCTGCGGCGGAGGAGGGGAACGACGACTTCGCCTGGATCGTTGCGCGTCCGTCGGCCGCGAAGAAGTGCGTGCGTTGCTGGCACAAGCGCGAGGATGTGGGCAGCTCCGCCGAGCATCCCGAGTTGTGCGCTCGCTGCGTCACGAACGTCGCCGGGCCGGGCGAGCAACGACGCTTCATCTGAGAGAGCACGCGCGCATGGGCAGCAATCCGCTTTCGAAGGTCTGGTTCACGCCGACGCACGGCGCCAGCAACTGGTTGTGGCTGTCGTTCTTCGTCGTGCTGCTGGACCAGACCACCAAAGCGCTCGTCATCGGCACCGTGAAGGTGCAGGACACGATCGCGTTGCTGCCGTTCCTCGACGTGGTCTACCTGGAGAACACCGGCGCGGCATTCAGCATCTTCGCGCAGGCGTCGGGCTGGCAGCGCTGGTTCTTCATCGGCCTGGCGCTGGTCGTAAGCCTGGTGCTGATGCTGTGGCTGCGGCGGATCCGCGCCGACCAGACGCTGCTCGCGATCGGCCTGTCGCTGGTGCTCGGCGGCGCGCTCGGCAACGTGATCGATCGCGTGATGCACGGCTACGTCGTCGACTTCATCTACTTCAACTGGCGCAGCTGGGACTTTCCGGCGTTCAACATTGCCGACACCGCGATCTCGATCGGCGCCGGCTGTTTGTTGCTCGACGCGTTCCTCGAGCGCGGACACGGCAAGGAAGCCGTCTCCGGCGAGCGGCGCGCGGGAACGGAGTAGCCATGCAGATCCTGCTGGCAAATCCTCGTGGCTTCTGCGCCGGCGTCGACCGGGCGATCGATATCGTCGAGCGCGCGATCGAGCTGTTCGGCGCGCCTATCTACGTGCGTCACGAGGTCGTGCACAACCGTTATGTAGTCGAGCGGCTGCGCAGTCTCGGCGCTGTGTTCGTCGAAGAGCTCGACGAAGTGCCGGACGATGCAACGGTGATTTTCAGCGCGCATGGCGTCTCGCGCGCCGTGCAGGACGAGGCGCGCCGGCGCGCGCTGAAGGTTTTCGACGCGACGTGCCCGCTCGTGACCAAGGTGCACATGGAGGTTGCGCGCTATGCGCGCGAGGGCCGCGAAGTGATTCTGATCGGCCACGCCGGACACCCGGAAGTGGAAGGCACGATGGGCCAGTTCGACACCGCGTTCGGCGGGCGCATCCTGCTGGTGGAAACGCCGGAAGATGTGCAGAAGCTGGACGTCAAGGAGCCGTCGCGGCTCGCGTTCGTCACGCAGACGACGCTTTCGGTCGACGACACGCAACGCATCGTCGACGCATTGCGCACGAAGTTCCCGACGCTCTCGAGCCCGCGCAAGGAAGACATCTGCTATGCCACGCAGAATCGCCAGGACGCGGTGAAGGGCCTGGTCGCGCGCTGCGACCTCATCCTGGTCGTCGGCTCACCCAGCAGCTCGAACTCGAACCGGCTGCGCGAGATTGCCGAGAAGGCCGGCATCCCCGGCTACCTCGTCGACGGTCCGGAGGATCTCAAGCGCGAGTGGTTCGAAGGCAAGCACGTCGTCGGCGTGACCGCGGGTGCCTCGGCGCCTGAAGTGCTGGTCGAGCGCGTGGTCGCCCGCATACGCGAGTGGGGCGGAGCCGCGCCGGTTGACGTGCTCGGTCAGCCGGAGAACGTCGTGTTCAGTTTGCCGCGCGAGCTGCGGATCCCGGTTCGGACACCCTGATCACGTACGAAGCGGTGCCGGTCTCGGCCACGGACCAGCTCACTGCGATCACATACGTCGGCGGGTTGGTGAGCGCGTCGCGCGTGATCGTGCCCAGTCCGCTCGGCAGCTTGCGCTCCACTTCGTCCTCCCAGCACGCAGCCTCGCGCGCCGCGATGTCCTGCGGCAGCTTGAGCCTGGACTGCTGATCGCACAGCACGCCGATCGTCGTCGCGAAACCCGAGTGGCCTTCCTTGGTGGCGCGGATGCGGTCCGCGATCTGCGCCGCGAGCTCCGCAGCCTCGTGATGCAATTGCGCTTCGGGGTTCGTCTGCACCTGGTCCGAATACAGCGCTGCAATACCGATGATGCCCACCGCCATGACGAGCAGCGCGGCCAGCACCTCGACGATGGTGAAGCCGTGCAAGCGGCGGACGGTGTTCCTGGCAGCCATGGGCCGCGATCATCGCTATCCCGGCGCGCAGCGTAAAGGCTTGCCGTTGGGGTCGCGCCGTGCGATGCGCGGACGGCCCGTGTGGTTGATAATGATCGCGCGTGCGTGCTCCGAGCCGCGCACGTCGCAGAACACGATCGTGCCGTTCACCACTGCCTGCGCGATCGGCCGGAAGGAGTAGGCGCGGCGGTTCGTGGTGATCGAGCCTCCCGGCCACGGGCCGGAGTACGCGATGACGCTCTCGCGCGCATCGCGCTGGGGCGGATCGTCCCGGTCGCTGTTCACGAACACGATCCAGCCGGCGTTCCAGTCCGCAGCGCCGTAGTCGCATCTGCCGCCGTCGCGCGAGCGGCACATGCTGACGATCTTGCCGCGCTTGATCGATTCGGATCGCGCCAGGAACAGTCCGTGCAGAAAGCTGTTGACGACGGCAGTGCGCCGGCCGTCGAGCTGCAGCGTGCGGAAGCTGGGCGCAGCCAGGGTCGCGACGACGGCGACGATCGCGAGCGACGTCAGCAGTTCCAGTAAGGAGGTGCCGGCCGATTTGCACATGAGGGTTCCACCCTACGTGCCCCGGCAGCGCCCGCGGTCGGCTTTTTTTACGCCTTTTGCCGCGATTCTCGCGTCCGGCCGGGGGCCGCGCTATGCTGCGCCATCGCATGGAACGAGGCGGAAACGTGAGCTCCCAGCCATCCCACCGGGCGCTGCCCCACGAGCACATCGCGCGCGAAGACATCGTTGCGCAGCTGCAGGCGCACGGCCTGAAGCCGACCGAGCAGCGCATTCGAATCGCCGAGCTCCTGATGAGCGAGCCGACGCACATGACGGCCGAGCAGATTCTCGCGGCCGTGCGGCGCGGCGGCGAGCGCGTCTCGAAGGCCACCGTGTACAACACTCTCAAGGTGCTGGCGGAGCGCGGCCTGGTGCGACAGATCCATCTCGATCCGGAGCGCTCGGTCTACGATTCGACGCGCACGCCCCACCATCATTTCCACGACCTCGAGACCGGCGAGCTGCGCGACATCGACCCGAACGACATCGCTTTCAGCCGCTTCCCGACGCTCCCGGAGGGTATGGAGGCCGAGGTCGAAGTCGTGATACGGCTCCGGAAAAAGCGGGCCGCCAGTGGCTAGCGCGGGGTCGGTCCCGTATACTTCCGCCCCCTCGCCGGGGTAGCTCAGCTGGTAGAGCAGCGCATTCGTAATGCGCGGGTCGGGAGTTCGAATCTCTTCTCCGGCACCACTTCAGATGCAAACGCCGCGCCCCGCGCGGCGTTTGTCTGTGGGCCACTCGTGACAGACAGACCGCATCGAACGAAATCGCAGCGGCGCCTGACGCCCGGCCGCATGTTCGTCTACCGGCTTGCGGCGCTGCTCGCGTACGCGATCATCGAGACGGTGTGGCGCACGAGCCGCCTGCGCTTCACGAACCTCGAGCGCTTGCAGTCGCTGGTGCGCGAGCATGGCGCTGTCGTGCCGGTGTTCTGGCATCAGCATCTGCTCATGGGCGCGCGCTTCATCGTCGACCGCCGCGCAGGACTCAAGACGGGCTACATGATCTCGCCCTCGGTGGATGGCCAGGCTCCGACGATGCTTGCAGAGCTGTACGGCGCGCATGTAGTGCGTGGATCGGGCTCGTACACGGGCATGCGCGCAGTGCGCGGCGTTCACACGGCCATCGTCAAGGAAGGCATCTCTCCCGGCATCACGCCGGACGGTCCGCGCGGGCCGCGCTTCAAGTTCAAGCCGGGAGCGATCTTCTGCGCGCAGATCAGCGGCAAGGCCGTCGTGCCCATCGCCTACGCCGCGAAGCCGGCATGGATCCTCAAGACGTGGGACAAGTTCGTGATCCCGCCGCCGTTCGCCAAAGTCAGCATTGCGATCGGCGAGCCGTTTTTTCCGCCGAAGAAGATGAGCGACGAGGAGATGGAAGCCGCCGAGCGCGAGCTGGAGCGGCGGATGCTGCAGACCTACAAGGATGCGGCTGCGGCGCTCGTCAGCCGCTAGCGGCTTTCTTTCCCGCGCAATCTTCGTCCACGCAATCCTCGACCTCGATCTGGATCGTGGCGTGCGTGATGCCGAAGCGTTCGGCGAGCAACACCTTCGCGTCTTTCAGCACGACGGCGTGATCGGCGGCTGCCGTCACCGACGCGTGCATCGTGAGCAAGGTCTCCTTCGGTCCGACCAGCCACGCGTGCACGTGATGAACATCGCGGATCGCAGGGATGCGTTGCTCCAGCGTGCGGCGCAGCTCGCCGATATCGAGCCAGTCCGGCGCGCCTTCCATCAGGATGTGCGCGGAGCGCCGCACGAGCGCCAGTGCGCTGCGCACGATCAACGCGCTCACGAACAACGACAGCAAAGGATCGATCGGCAGCCATCCGGTGAACAGGATTACGACGCCGGCCACCACCGCGGCGGCCGAGCCGAGCAGGTCGCCGATCACGTGCAAGGTCGCGGCTGCGATGTTCATGTCGCCCGAGTCGCCCCGGCGCAGCATCGCGAACACGATCAGGTTCACGCACAGCCCGAGTCCGCCGATCCACAGGATCGCGCTTGCATTCGCCTGGACCGGGTTCAGCAGGCGCTGCACGGCTTCGACTGCGATCCACGCGACGATGAACAGCAGCGCGCAACCGTTCACGAAAGTTGCGAGTACTCGCAGCCGTTGATAGCCGAACGAGCGTCGCGTATCGGCTGGGCGCGCGGCGATGCGTGTTGCAGCCCAGGCGAGCGCGAGCGCTGCGGTATCCGTCAGCATGTGGCCTGCGTCGGCGAGCAGCGCCAGCGATTTCGCAAAGAAGCCGCCGGCGAATTCCACCAGCATGAAGCTGCCCGTCAGCGCGAGGGCCCAGCCGAGCAGGGCGCCGCTGCTCATCTCGTGACCGTGACCGTGCCCGTGACCGTGCCCGTCCCCGTGATCATGCCCGTGATGGTCGCCGCTCATGGGGGCAGTATACTGCGCACCCGCCATGAAGCTTTCCGTCGTCATCCCCGTCTGTAACGAGGCCGAGAACGTCGCGCCGCTCGCGCGCGAGATCCAGGCCGCGCTCGCGGCGCATCGGCCGTTCGAGATCATCTTCGTCGACGACGGCAGCACCGACACGACCGCTGCTGCGGCCTGCGCGGCGCGTGACGGCGGAATCCCGGAGATCCGCTTGCTGCAACACTCGCGGCGTAGTGGCCAGAGCGCGGCGGTCTGGACCGGCGTGCGCGCCGCTCGCGCCGACTGGATCGCGACGCTCGATGGCGACGGTCAGAACGATCCGGCCGACATTCCCGCGATGCTCGAAGCGCTGCGCACGGGCGATGAGTCGCTGCGGCTCATCATGGGCAATCGCTCGGCGAACCGCCGGGACACCTGGCTGCGTAAAGTGTCCTCGCGTGTCGCCAACGGCGTGCGCGGGCGCATGTTGCGCGATGGCACGCCCGACACCGGTTGCGGCATCAAGCTGCTGCACAGGGCGACGTTTCTCGAGCTGCCGCGGTTCAATCACATGCACCGCTTCCTGCCCGCGCTGTTCCAGCGAGCGGGGGCCCGGGTGATCTCCGTCCCCGTGCGTCATCGGCCGCGCACGCAGGGCACGTCGAAATACGGCCTGCACAACCGCCTGTGGGTCGGCATCGTCGACCTGTTCGGCGTCCGCTGGCTGATCGTTCGCAATCCGCCGCCCGTGACGGTGAGCGAACGCTAGCCCGACAAAAGTCGCGCCTTTGGCGGGCGCGTCGAAAGGGCCTCGGCCGCTCTCGACCAGAAAACTAGGGGAAAACCCCTTGTCCGCCAGCGCTCTGCGCTTTCTTCTGCATATTCGGTATGACACAATCCCCGCCGGCTGCCGCGCCTACAACGATTTTCCGCAATGCGCGTGCAGACGGGAGGAAGGAATGAACAAGAAAACCCACGTCATGTTGGGTCTGCGTCGCTGACGCCGCGCGCGGAGCAGGGGCGAGTGTCGAGTCAACCCAGCAAGCCGCCGATGGCATCCCCGCACAGCGCCGAGGCGCTGTTTCCCTCCCATAGCCAGAGTCGCCGCAGCAAGGCCGGCCTCGACGTCCTCCTGACCAAGGCCGCGATCGATTTCCAGAATCTCTCGAACGAGCATGCCGACGCGCTGCTGCGCCTGAATCTCGAAGCGCTGCGCGAGGCCGCCGGGCTCGACGCGTTGCTGATTGCAACTTTCGATGCGGAGCACACCGCGATCGAGCACGTGATCGGCGTCACCGGCCTGTTCGCGACGTTCAATCCGGACACCCTGCGCGGCGAGCAGCTCGAACGCTTCCCGTACCTGCGCAACCGGCTCGAACACCTGCGGGTCATCGAGATCCGCGACACCTCGCAGCCGCGCGCCGATCTCGCACCGGAAGCCGCGCAACTCGCGGCGCTGCGCATCGGCGCTGCGTTGATCATCGGCTTCGCGGCGCAAGGGCGCACGAGCGGCTTCATCGCGCTGTGCTCGACTCTGCCGCGCGATAGCTGGGACGCGAATCTGCACCTCATGCTGAAGCTGCTTGGCTCCAGCTACGCCACTGGCATCGAGCGCGTGCGCTATCAGCGGCATCTGAAACAGATCGAGGAGCGCGATTCGCTCGCGCTGTACGGATCGAACGACGGTCTGTGGGACTTCGACCTGGATCGCAAGACCACGTACTTCTCGCCGCGCTGGAAGACGATGCTCGGGTACGGCGACGACGAGGTCGAGCCGCTGACCGACTGGCAGCAACTGGTGCATCCCGACGATCTCGAGCGCGTGCGCGCCGGGCTGCGCGATCACCTCGCGGGCATCGAGCCGCTGTTCGAGAGCGTGCACCGGCTGCGTCATCGCGACGGGGTCTGGCTGTGGGTCGTCAGCCGCGCCAAGGCGCGCGTCGACGAGCAGGGCCGCGCGCATCGCATCGTCGGTGTCGACCTCGATGTAACCGAGCGCAAGCTGTTCGAGGACGCGCTGTTCAAGGAGAAGGAGAGCGCGCAGATCACGCTGCAATCGATCGGCGACGGCGTGATTACGACCGACTCCAAGTGCCGCATCGAATATCTGAATCCGGTGGCGGAGCAGTTGACCGGCTGGCGTCTGGAGCACGCGCAGGGCCGCATCGTCGACGAGATCTTCCGCAGCTTCCACGAAGAGACCTGCGAGCCGCTGGAGAATCCGCTCGCGGTCTCGATCCGGCGCACGCGCGCGATCAAGAGCGTGCGGCCGACGTTGCTGATCCGCCGCGACGGCAACGAGCTGTACATCGAAAGCTGCGCCTCGCCGATCCGCGACGGCGCGGGCAACGTGCTTGGCGGTGTGCTCGTGTTCCACGACGTCAGCGAGAGCCGCGAGCTCAATCGCAAGCTGTCGTACCACGCGAGCCACGACATCCTGACCGGGCTGGTGAACCGGCGCGAGTTCGAGTCGCGGCTGGAGCGCGCCATCAAGAGCGCGCGGGCGCGCGAGGCGTCGTACGCGTTGTGCCACATCGATCTCGACCAGTTCAAGATCATCAACGACAACTGCGGTCACAGCGCGGGCGACGCGCTGCTGGGGCAGGTCGGCGCACTGCTGAAGTCGAAGATCCGCTGGCGCGACACGGTGTCGCGGTTGGGCGGTGACGAGTTCGGCGTGCTGCTGGAGAGCTGCTCCCTGGAAGAAGCAGTGCGCAACGCGGAAGGGCTGCGCGAGGCGATCCGCAACTACAAGTTCGTCTGGGAAGAGCGCACGTTCCGTCTCGGCGCGAGCATCGGCGTGGTGCCGATCTCGCCGGAGAACGAGGACGTGGCCGCGCTGCTATCCGCCGCGGACAGCGCGTGTGCGGCGGCAAAGGAGAACGGCCGCAATCGCATCTACAGCTTCCAGGAAAACGACATCGACCTGATGCGGCGCCGGCGCGAGATGCAGTGGGCCGCGCGCATCAACAACGCGCTCGAAGACGGGCGGTTCGAGATCTTCCGCCAGGTCATCCTGCCGCTGCAGGATCCGCAGCAGCACGGCCTGCACTACGAGCTGCTGCTGCGCATGCGTGACGAGGCCGGCAAGATCGTTACGCCCGACCAGTTCATCGCCGCCGCCGAGCGCTACGGCCTGACGCCGAACATCGATCGCTGGATGATCGAGCACGCGTTGCGCTGGCTGGTCTCCGAAGCGGACGAGCGCGAGAAGCTGGAGCTGTGCTCGATCAATCTTTCCGGGCAGAGCCTCGGCGACGACAAGTTCCTGCCGTTCGTGATCGATCATTTCCACCGCAGCGGCATCGACGCCTCGAAGATCTGCTTCGAGATCACCGAGACCGCGGCGATCGCCAGCTTCTCGCAGGCGAACCGCTTCATCCATGCGCTGAAGGAGCTCGGCTGCCGCTTCGCGCTCGATGACTTCGGTACCGGCCTGTCCTCGTTCGGTTACCTGAAGCACTTCCCGGTCGACTTCCTGAAGATCGATGGCAGCTTCGTGAAGGAGATCCTGCACGATCCGATCGATCGCGAGATGGTGCGCTCGATCAACGAGATCGGCCATCTCACCGGCAAGCAGACGATCGCCGAGTTCGCGGAGAACATGGAGATCGTCGAGATGCTGCGCAGCCTCGGCGTCGACTACGCGCAGGGCTACGCGATCGCAACGCCTCAGCGCGTGATGAAGCTCGCCGCCGGCGGCTGAAAGCGCATCGACAGGTCGACGGCGCGGACGTGCTTCGTCACGCCGCCGGACGAAATGAAATCCACGCCGGTCTCGGCGACCGCGCGCAACTGCTCGAGCGTCATGTTTCCCGAGGCTTCGAGCTCGGTGCGTGCGTTGGCGTGAGCCCGCGTCGTCTGCACGGCCGTGCGCATGTCGGCGAGCGAGAAGTTGTCGATCAGGATGCGGTCCACGTTCGCGTCGAGCGCCTCGCGCAGCTGCACGAGATTCTCGACTTCCACTTCGAGGAGCACTTTCGCGGCGATGCGCCGGGCTTCGCTCACGGCGTTGGCAATCGAGCCCGCCGCGGCGATGTGGTTCTCCTTGACCAGGATCGCGTCGAAGAGACCGATGCGGTGATTCGTGCCGCCGCCGCAGCGCACGGCGTACTTCTGCGCGAGGCGCAGGCCGGGAATCGTCTTGCGGGTGTCGAGGATGCGGCACTTCGTACCGGCTATGGCGTCGACATAGCGCCGCGTCACCGTTGCGGTTGCCGAGAGTAATTGCAGGAAGTTGAGTGCGGTTCTCTCACCCGTGAGCAGCGCGCGTGCCGGACCATCGAGTGTGCAGAGCTGCTGATCGGCGCGAACGCGATCGCCATCTTGCGCGGACCAGGTGACGCGGGCGCGCGCATCGATCTGACGAAACACTTCGTCGAACCACGCCGTGCCGCATAGCACGGCGTCCTCTCGCGTGATCACCCCGGCGCGGGCGAGTCGATCCGCGGGAATCAGTTGCGCGGTCAGATCGCCCGAGCCGATGTCTTCCTGCAGCGCTGTCGCGACAGTTTCGGAAACGTAGGAAGGATCGGGTGCGTTCATGGCCTCAGAAGGGCAGGCCGTGGCTCTGACCGCCCATGCACATCAGCATCGGGATCGAGAGGATGAAGTTGGTGCGCGATGCGTACAACGCCACCTTGCGCGCCTTGGCCTTCTCGTCGTCGGTGGCCGCGACGATGCCGAGGATCTTCTTCTGATTCGGCCAGATGAAGACCCACACGTTGAACAGCATGATCGTGCCGAGCCACGCGCCGACGCCGATCGTCATGAAGCCGGGCTGGAAGGTGAACGCCTTGTGCATGACCGGCGTGCCGCCATAACCGAAAAGCAGGTAGTAAGCACCGGTGAGCCAGGTGAAGACCGCGGCCCAGCGGAACCACCACAGCGCGCGCGGCGCGATGTACTTGTTGACGCCTGCGCCGCCTGGGCCGCCCTTGTCGGCAGCCGCATCGGCCATGCCAGGCGTCTGGACGACGTTGAAGTACCACAGCAGGCCGATCCACATGACGCCGGAGACGATGTGCAGCCAGCGGTCGAGCTGTGGATGGTGAAAGCCGAGCCCATCCCCGCCGACGACGACGCCGGTGATGATCAGCGAGATCACGATCGCAAGCACGAACCCAGCGGTGATGGCGCCTCGGACGGTGGTGAACGGATGCATCGCGAACTCTCCTTCTACGGCCTTTTCTTGACTGTTCTGATTGGTTTTTTCGCAGGTAGCGGGTCGGGAAAATGACCCCAAAAAGCGTTTGAAGAATAGGCGAGCGATCCCCATAATTCAACGCTGGTCCCACTGCCATGACTCCCCCCGCCGTCCCGCTGCCACGCGTCGAATCTCCCTGCATCAACGTCTGTACGCTCGATGCGCAGAAGGTCTGCGTCGGCTGTGGGCGCAGCATCGAGGAGATCGCCGTCTGGTCGCGTCTTGGCGATGAGGAGCGGCGTGCAGTCTGCGAGCGCGCCGCGCGCCGCAAACAGTCAATTTCTTCTTCCGAGGTTTAGAGCCGTGGACGTCATCGAGCGCATCAAGTCGCAACTTTCCGCCAATCCCGTCGTGCTGTACATGAAGGGCACGCCCGACTTCCCGCAGTGCGGCTTCTCTGCCGCGGCCGTGCGCGCGCTGGGCGCGGCGGGCGCGCAGTTCGCGCACGTCAACATCTTCGAGGATCCGGAGCTGCGCGAAGCGCTGAAGCAGTACTCGAACTGGCCGACATATCCGCAGCTGTACGTGAACGGCGAGCTGGTCGGCGGCTCCGACATCATCCTGGAGATGTATAAGAGCGGCGAGCTGCAGAAGCTCGTGTCGGGAACCGCTACTTCAGCCTGATAGCTTGGGAAAGCGGTTGCAGACCTGACAGAACAGCTCTGCCGTGCGCTCCGCGTCGTACGCCGCGGAGTGCGCTTCGTTCGAATCCCACGTGATGCCCGCGGCCTGCAGCGCCTTGCCGAGCACCGTCTGTCCGTAGACCACGCCGGCGAGCGTCGCCGTGTCGAAGCTCGAGAACGGGTGAAACGGATTGCGCTTGATGCCCGTGCGCGCCACTGCCGCGTTCAGGAAGTTCAGATCGAAGTACGCGTTGTGACCGACCAGGATCGAGCGCGTGCAGTCGTTCTCCTTCATCGCGTGGCGGACTTCCTTGAACAGCAGCGTGAGCGCTTCGCGCTCCGGGATCGCCGGCCGCAGCGGATGAAACGGATCGATGCCGGTCACGGCGAGCGATGCCGCTTCCAGCTTCGCGCCTTCGAACGGTTTGACGTGATAGCGCCAGCTGTCGCCGGGCGCGAGCCAGCCGTCAGGCCGCAGCTCGATCAGAACCGCCGCGATTTCCAGCAGCGCATCCGTGTTCGGATTGAAGCCGCCGCACTCGACGTCGATCACGACGGGCATGAAACCGCGGAAGCGGCTCGACAGGGGCAACCGCTCGCTCACGCACGCTGCTCCCCGGCCAGGCGCCAGGCGATCGGCTCGCTCGCGCGAAATGGCACCAGCTCATCCTTGTCGAACGGATACGCAGCGGGTGGTGTCCACGAGCTGCGCTCCAGCGTGATGTGCTCGCGATTGCGCGGCCGCCCGTAGAAATCCGCTCCGCGCTCGGATGCGAATGCCTGCAGGCGCTCCAGTGCGCCGGCCTGCTCGAACGCCTCCGCGTACAGCTCGATCGCAGCGTGCGCCGAGAAGATTCCAGCGCAACCGCAGGTCGTCTCTTTCGTGTGCTTCGCGTGCGGCGCGCTGTCCGTACCGAGAAAGAAGCGCGCGTCGTCGCTCGTCGCCGCTTCGATCAGCGCGCGGCGGTCGTGCTCGCGCTTGAGTACCGGCAGACAGTAGTTGTGCGGGCGAATGCCGCCCTGAAAGATTGCGTTGCGATTCAGCAGCAGGTGCTGCGGCGTCACCGTCGCGCCGACGCCGGGACGCGCGGCTTTGACGAACTGCACTGCTTCGCGCGTCGTGACGTGTTCGAACACCACTCGCAGCCCCGCAAACCTGTCGACGACAGGGGACAGGATGCGATCGATGAACACGCGCTCGCGATCGAACACGTCGACGTCGCCGTCGGTCACTTCGCCGTGCACCTGGAACACCAGTCCGCACTTCTCCATCGCTTCGAGCGCGGGATGGATCTTCTCGATCGCCGTCACGCCCGCGTCCGAATGCGTCGTCGCGCCTGCGGGATACAGCTTGGCGCCGACGATGAACCCGCTGCGTTGCGCCGCTTTGATTTCATCCGGCGAGGTCGTGTCCGTGAGATACAACGTCATCAGCGGCTCGAAGCGGGCGCCGGTCGGCAGTGCCGCGAGAATGCGGTCGCGATAGGCGGCGGCCATCGCAACCGTCGTCACCGGCGGCTTGAGGTTCGGCATGATGATGGCGCGCGCGAACTGTCGTGCGGTGAACGGCAGGACACTGGCGAGGTGCGCGCCGTCGCGCACGTGCAAGTGCCAGTCGTCGGGCCTAAGGATTCGCAAGGAGTTGGCCATTGGCCAGCAACTCTACCGTGTATCGCACCCCAAAACCGGTGATATCGGTCGGCACGTGACCCAGGCCGCCGTTGCGATTGCTGGAAGCCAGGTCAATGTGAATCCACGGCACTTCCGCCGGCACGAAGCGGCTGAGAAACCGCGCGGCGAGGATGTGATCGCCCTTGCTGTCCGGCGTGCATTGCAGGACATCCGCGATCGACGAATCCAGGTCGCTGTCGAAGTCCTCGTCCATCGGGAAGGTCCAGACGCGTTCGCCGCTGCCGCGGCCCGCGGCGCGAATGGCTTCGTGCCATTGCGAGCGATTCGTGAACGCGCCGCTGTAGCGCTCGGTCAGCGCATTGACGCACGCGCCGGTGAGCGTTGCGAAATCGATCATCAGCTCCGGCTGCTCGCGCGCGGCGAGTGCGAGCGTATCGGCGAGCACCATGCGGCCTTCGGCGTCGCTGTGCGCGACCTGAATGGTCACGCCGTTGGCGGCGCGCACGACTTCCTGCGGCCGGAATGCGCGCGCACCGATTTCGTTCTCGGTGATCGCGAGCCAGCAATCGACGTCGAACGGCATGCCCAGCTCGCTGAGCGCGAGCAGCGTGCCGACCGCCACGGCGCTGCCCTGCATGTCCGTGTGCATGTCGTACATGCTCTTGTGCGATTTGAGATTGATGCCGCCGGTATCGAAGCAGATGCCCTTGCCGACGAGCGCGAGCTTGCGAGCTTTGCGCCGCTGCGGCGCCTTGTAGCGCAGTCGAACGATCCCCGCATCGCGCTGTTGATTGGCGCGTGCGACGGCGAGAAACGCGCCCGCGCCACGGCGTCGCAGAGCGGCCTCGTCGAGAAAATCGAACTGCCAGCCAGCGCGGCGCGCGAGATCGCGCAGCGCCCGCCGATAGCCACCCGAGTTCAGCACGTTGGGCGGCAGCGCGGTGAGCCAGCGGGCGAGATGATTGCCGCGATCGATGGCAACGGTGCGAGCGGTGTCGAGCGGCGAGCCGCCGCTCAGGAGCGTGAACGACGCCGGCGTCGCGCGCTTCTCGCGCTTCGACTTCATCACCGGCATGGGGGCCGTCGCGGCGAGCGCAGCCGCCAGCACCGCTTCGATCGCCGCGGCCCGTGAGTCGCCTTCGAGGCCATGCGTCGCGAGCAGCACTCGTGCACGATCGGGCGCTCCGAGCACCTTCCAGGCCTCCGCGCCGAGCTTCAGCCGTTCGAAGGCCGACGCTGTATTTTTTGCGAATGCGAGGACGACCGGGATCGCGGCCGCTGTGATACGTGCGCTCAGCAGCGAGACCTGGCCGTGGCTCCGGGCATCGCGATAGAGGCGCCGCCAGAGCTGCGAGGAGGGGAGTTGCCCTAGCGCTGCCTCGGCGCGCTCCCGGGGGCAGACGATGATGGCGGCGTCGTGCCTTTGCAGCGTGCGCTCATCGAGCTGCGCCTTGGGCTGGGCGACACGAACGCCCCGCCCTGCGGGAAGCAATTCCACCACACGACGTTCCTTGACCTGAAAATTTCAAACTCCGATCATACGCGGCCTCACTCCGCAGCACACCCGACATGTCCGAAGCTTCTGCCTTTGACGATCTCGATCCGGAAGAAACCAGGGAATGGCTCGAGTCGATGGACTCGGTGCTCAGGGCGCACGGCGCACAGCGCGCGCACTTCCTGCTCGAACGCCTGATCGACTTCACGCGCCGTTCCGGCACGTACCTGCCGTTCAAGCCGAACACCGCGTACCTCAACACGATTTCGCCCGGCCAGGAGAAGGAATATCCCGGCGACCGCACGATCGAGCGGCGCATCGAGTCGTACATCCGCTGGAACGCGATGGCGATGGTGGTGCAGGCGAACCGCCAGAGCTCCGAGTACGGCGGCCACATCGCGAGCTACGCCTCCGCGGCGACGCTGTACGAAGTCGGGTTCAATCATTTCTGGCGCGCGCCATCGGACAAACATCCGGGTGACATGGTGTACATCCAGGGTCACGCGTCGCCCGGCATCTACGCGCGCGCGTACCTCGAAGGCCGTCTCACGGAGAACAATCTGCGTCACTTCCGCAAGGAGGTCGCGAGTCCGGACGGGCTGAGCTCGTATCCGCATCCCTGGCTGATGCCCGATTTCTGGCAGTACCCCACCGTATCGATGGGTCTTGGCCCGATGATGGCGATCTATCAGGCGCGCTTTCAGCGCTACCTCGAGCATCGCGACGTGGTGCCGCAATCGGATCGCAAGATCTGGGCGTTCCTCGGCGACGGCGAGATGGACGAGCCGGAGTCGATGGGTGCGATCACGATGCCGGTGCGCGAGCAGCTCGACAATCTGGTGTTCGTCATCAACTGCAACCTGCAGCGCCTCGACGGCCCGGTGCGCGGCAACGGCAAGATCATCCAGGAGCTGGAAGCCGCCTTCCTCGGCGCCGGATGGAACGTCGTCAAGGTGATCTGGGGCTCGCGCTGGGATCCGCTGCTGGCGCGCGACACCAAGGGCCTGCTGCGCCGGGTGATGGAAGAGTGCGTCGACGGCGAGTACCAGAACTTCAAGGCCAAGGGCGGCGCGTACACGCGCGAGAACTTCTTCGGCAAGTATCCCGAGCTGAAGGAGATGGTCGCGACCATGTCGGACGACGACATCTGGCGGCTCAACCGCGGCGGCCACGACTACAAGAAAGTGTGGAACGCCTATAACGCAGCCGTGAATCACCAGGGCCAACCCACCGTCATTCTGGCGAAGACGGTCAAGGGCTTCATGATGGGCCGCTGGGGCGAGAGCCAGAACATCACGCACCAGCAGAAGAAGCTCGACGACGAGGCGCTCAAGGAATTCCGCAATCGCATCTTCATGCAGATCTCCGACGAGGAGATCGCCAACGCGCCGTTCAAGAAGCCGGCCGAGGACAGCGAGGAGATGAAGTACCTGCGCGACCGGCGCAAGGTGCTCGGCGGCTACCTGCCGCAGCGGATCGCCAAGGCACCGGCGCTCGAAGTGCCGCCGCTCGAAGCGTTCGACCCGCTGCTGCAGTCATCGGGCGACCGCGAGTTCTCGACCACCATGGCGCTGGTGCGCATCCTGCAGATGCTGGTCAAGGACAAGAACATCGGCTTGCACGTCGTGCCGATCGTGCCCGACGAAGCGCGCACCTTCGGCATGGAAGGCATGTTCCGCCAGGTCGGCATCTACTCTTCGATAGGTCAGCTGTACACGCCGCAGGACGCCGATCAGCTGATGTTCTACAAGGAAGACAAGAAGGGCCAGATCCTCGAAGAAGGCATCAATGAGGGCGGCGCGCTGTGCTCGTTCATCGCTGCCGGCACCGCGTATTCGAATCACGGCGTCAACATGGTGCCGTTCTACATCTATTACTC
>DATEKT010000236.1:0-73394 GCA_035277305.1 Steroidobacteraceae bacterium
TCCGTAGAGCAGGCACTTCTCGATCCACAGCCGCACGCCTTCGAAGCCGCCCCAGCCCGCTGTGACCTCGGTGTGGCCGTGGACGACCGCATTTGGATCGCGCTTCAGCGTGCCGCCGACGACTGCGATGTCGCTATCGACCACGGCGTTCGGACCGAGCTCGAGATCGCCGAAGACCGCGACAGCCGCGTCTTGTACGTTCCCGTCGATGTACGTGCTGCCGAACAACGACACGACACCGCCGTGCACCGTGCCGGTCACGTGTGCGTCGCCGAAGATCGTCACGACTGCATCGAGCACTTCGCCGTCGACGTGCGCATTGCCGAAGATCGCAATGACGCCGTCGGCGACGTCGTTCGCCGCGAGCCGCGCGTCACCCCATGCGTTGATGACGACGTTGTCGCTGTCCCGCAGCTTGATCGAGATTTCCGGGTCGCGATGTCTCTCTCCACGATTCGTCTCATCCGCGCGCTCGACCGGCTGCTCGGGCTGGGCAGGCGGGTCCGGCTGGGCGGGTTCCGCCGGCTCGGCGGCGAAGGCGAGGCGCCCCGCGAGAGCGAGAGAGAAGAGGAGTGAGCGGACGAATCGATTCATGAGGGGTTCTCTAGTGTGCGGCGCGCATCGTTCGATAGGCGGAAGCGCCGATGCCGAACAGCGCCACGTACATGATTGCGAGAACGGCGATACCTGCGTGTACCCACAAAGACGGCACGGTGCGCGCGATGCTGCCGACTGCGACGAACAGCGTCTGCAGCCAGGCAAGCTGCGATGGCAGGTCGAAAGCGGAAGCGCGCGAGTCGAGCGGCATCGAGAGCCACATGACGACGGAGAGGGCGACTTTCACGACGCCCACCGACGCCGCGAGGAAGGCAACGCGCGCGGCGATCGGCCAATGCGCGAAACCACGCCGCCAGTGCGCGGCCGCTGCGCGTGCCTCGACCTGCGCGAGAACGCGACGTTCCAGCGTCGAGGGCGCACGCCGCAACGGCTGATCGCGCAGCACCTGCGTGATCTTGCGTTCCAGGTTTTCGTCGACACTCATGGTGCACCCAGGCTGGTCGCGGCCGTGACACCGCGTTGCGCGAGCAGTTTCGCCAGCGCGCCGCGTGCGCGGAAGATATCTGTCTTGACCTTGGCGAGCGACACGCCGAGCCGCTCGGCGATCTCCTCGTACGACAGCTCCTCGAAATGATAGAGCACCAGCGGCAGCCGCTGGCGCTCCGGCAGCTGCTGCAGGGCGTCCTCGACCAGGCCGTGGCGCATGCCGGCGTCGACCCCGGCGATCACGTCGTCCGGCACGGCGAACTCGACCTCCGGCTCGTCCTCTTCGCTGTCTTCGCGGCGCATCTCCGAGAACATCCGCCAGCGGCGGCGATAGCGGAAGATGTGATTCAGGGACAGGTTGCGCGAGACGGTCTTGAGCCAGCCGCCCGCCGATGAGCTGGTGCGCAGCTGATCGAAGTTCTCGTACGCCTTCAGGAAGACTTCCTGGGCGATGTCCTCGGCCTGCCGGTCGTCGCCGATCAGCCGGGCCGCAGTGGTGAAAACCATATCCTGATAGGCACGCATGAAGCTTGCAAAGGCATCGAGGCGGATGGGGTCCGGAGGTTGCCTGGCCACTTTGAACTGTCTGCTTTAAGCCGAGAACACGGTCCGGCGCGGAAAGTTACACTCTGCCGCCATGAGCAGATACAAGAGCAAGCTTGTCATATTCCTTACGGCCGCCCTGGTCCTCGGGGGTGCAGCCGGCGGCGCGCAGGCCCAGTCCCTGCCCGAAATCGAGGGCGCCTACGCGGACTTCAACGACGCCTCGGGCGCGATCAGCCTGATCGAATCCGGCCTGCGGGACAGCTACGAGGGCCGGACCCGCAGCGAGTGGCAACGGCTCCAGCAGGAGGCGCGGGAGCAGGTCCTCGCCGGTCTCAAGGGGCTGGCAGACGGCAGCCTGTCCCCGGCCGACCGCCGGGCCGTCGAGATCATGCGCGGAAGTCTGGCGGACGCGGCCGAGGATGGCTCGCTGGCCCCGGTCGGCAAGTGCGAGGACGCGCAGCGCAAGGACATCGACTATGCGGCCATGCGCGTCGCCCTGTACGCATGCTTCGGCGCGCTCTCGAACTCACTCGACTTCGAAGGGCAGAAGGTCACCCGTGTCGGCGCGTTCGACCTGCTCACCCGCATGAACGAGCCGGAGCGTCGCAAGAAACTGTTCATGCAGTTCGTGCCGCTGTGGCAGGCGATCAACGGCAAGAGCGAGCGCGACAGTCCGTATCGGCGTCTCATCGTCATGGCGGCAGCGGACGCGCGCACCCGCGGCTCGGCGATCGACGATGCCGCGAAGACCATCGGCGCCAGGACGCCGGAAGTCGAGAAGTGGCTCGAGCAGATCCTGGAAGCGTGGCGGCAGGCGAGCGGCGACAAGCAGATGGAGCCGTGGGACTACCGTTATGTCGGCGGCTCGACGGAGCGCGAGCTCGGCGATGCAATCGCGCGCGAGGCGATGCAGCCGCTCAACGAGCGTTACTACCGCGATCTCGGTGCGCAGCTCAGCGCCTGGGACGTGATCTACGATCTCGATCCGCGCGCGGGCAAAGCGCCGCTCGCCTACACGGACTACGTGCGGCGCGGCCGCATGCGCGACGACAAGTGGGTTCCCACATTGGTGCGCGTCTCCGGCAACTACGCGCACGGCGGACTCGGCCTGCTCAACGAGCTGGTGCACGAGAACGGTCACGTCGTGCACATGATGGCGTTGCAGACGCGGCCCGCGTTCATGGATCTCGGCGATGCGTTGTTCTACGAGGCATTCGCGGACGTGCCGTCGTGGAGCGTGTACGAGCCAGCGTGGCAGCAGAAGTATCTCGACCGCAGCTCGACCGAAGAATCCTCACTGCGCGCCCTGTATTCCAGCGTGATGCTCGATGTCGCATGGGCGCTGTTCGAGGCGCGCATGCTGCGCGAGCCGACGCGCGATCCGAACGTGGTGTGGACCGAGATCACGAGCAAATACCTGCATGTGAAGCCGCACCCGGAGTTGGCGTGGTGGCTGGTGCGCGTGCAGCTCGTCGATGCGCCGGGCTACATGGTGAACTACGGACTCGGCGCGGTGGTGACCGCGGACATCCGGCAACGCATTGCCGAGCAGATCGGGCCGTTCACGACCGGCAACGAGCGCTGGTTTCCCTGGCTCTCGCAGCATCTGCTGAGCTCGGGACAGACACAGGAGACGGCGGTCCTGCTGCGTGACTTCCTCGGTCGTCCGGTGTCGTCGCAGCCGTTGCTGGACGAAATCGCACGAATCAAGAAGAAGAACTGAGAAGTCGGTCACCTGTCGTAAGAAAGTGTCGTCGCTCGATTTCCGACAGGGTGCGGATGATGGAACCGCGCGCGCTCTTCCGCCACACTGCGCGCACGAAAAGAACTGTCGATCCTGGGCATGACGTTTTCTCGGCGGAGTTACATTCACCTGCTGTTGCCGGTCGCGTTGAGCGCGTGCGTTGCCGCGCCGTCGACCGAGCGTGAGATCGTCAAGGTCCGCACGGACAAGATCTCGTTCGAGCAATCGTCCTTCAGCACGCGCGTGCAGGGCGACAATGCCAACGTCGAGCACAGCTTCAGCGCATCGCTCGATCCCACTGCGGAGCCGGTCACGCGGCTGCAATCCTCGTACACGCAACAGATCGGTCCGGGCGGCGAGCAGCGCATTCGCGTCGGTGATACGGTGAGCACCTCGGGCATGTGGGGGAGCACCGTGCGTTACGGTGGCATGCAATTCGGCACCCGCACCGGTGCGCGCTCCGACGTCATCGACAATCCGCAGCTCGCGAGCTCCGGACTCGCGGTGCTGCCGACGATCGAGGATGCGATGTTCACGTCGCTGGTCGGTCGCAGCACGGAGCTCAACGATCACGACGTCGCGGCGCTGTCCACGACGAGCGTTGCGTCGACGCGGCTCGTCAACGACGGCTGCTCCGATTTTTCCGTCGGCGTCGGCAAGGTGCGTCGCGACTACGCAATGTTGAGCAACGAGTACGGCCCGCTGTTCGCCAACACGACCGTCGCCTGCGCTGCGCCGCTCGGCTTCACGGTCGAGGGACACGGCGAGTATCTCGACGACGATGTAACTGCGCTCGGCCTCGGGTTGGCGCGGCAGGTAGGTCCGATCGGAACCGCGTCGGTCGCGTTCGCTTCCAGCCGCACGATCGCCGGCACGTCCGGCTGGCTCGCGCGCTTCGGTTTCGAGCACAGCAGCTCGCTGTTCAACGTCGCCCTGCGCTCGCAGATGCAGAGCCGCGAGTTTCGCGACATCGGCAGCACCGTGCTCACCGACCCGATCATGCAGCGCGACCTGGCATCCGTCGGCGTCAACGTGACCGAGGGGGCGAACCTCGCGCTGGCGTACGCGACGCAGACGACCTGGGAGCGCGTGCGCATCGATGTGATTGCATTGAAGCAGAGCGTGCGCGTCGGTCGCGGCGCGCTGTCGATGAGCGCGGGCCATTCGTTCGAGGAGAACTTCGGCTCGTCGCTGTTCATCTCCTACCAGCGGCCGCTCGGGCTCGGGCTGCAAAGGCCCGCGCGCTCGCCGATCCAGGAATTCAACCTGGAAACGATCGACTCGCTGTTCATGCCGCGCTGAGCCGCGGAGCAGCGCGCGCGTAAAAAATCCCCGGCCCACCGGGAACCCAGCCCCGGTCTCGTCGGTATTAGTCTGACGCCGTTGACGAGGACCCCATCATGCGAGTCGTTGCCGCAACCTTGCTGCTGTTCGCTTTCGCCGGTTCCGCCCATGCGGTGGAGTGGCGGCTCGGAGTGTCCTACGCGAGCGGAGTCAGCGACGTCGCCGACCTCTACGAGGACAACCTGCGCCTGGACGGCCGCGAAGCGAACGTCGACCTGAAGTTTCCCGTGGGCGTCGCGGCCAGCTTCGTCTACGACTGGACCACCGAATGGCGTACGGACGTCGGCGTCGGTCCGATCTTCGCGATCGGCGGCGACGTGCGGCACCTGGAAATCCCGCTGTCGGCGACGATCGGCTACCAGTTCCTGCCGTATTCGCGCTATTCGCCGTACGTTCGCGGCGGCGTGATCCATCACTTCGCGAGCGGCGACCAGTACGACAGCTCTACGCCCGGGCTGTATCTCGCTGCCGGCGTGGACTTCACTCACTTCACGCTCGAGCTCGCCACCGACCAGTCGAAGGTCAAATTCGATCGCCTGCGCTGCCCGAGCGGCGGCGGTGCCTGCTCGCTCGGCACGACCGAGCTCAGCACGTACGACATCATCGCGAGCTTCTACTGGCGCTTCTCGCTCAATCACTGAGCCTGCGGAATTTCAGACGTCCCTGAAGGGGAACTTCCTGCGCGCCATCGCGGTTTAGCTCCTGCCCAGGGGAGTCCGCGATGAGTAAGAGTTGCACTGTGAAAATTACAGGGGCAAGCCAGCGCTGGCTGGCCGCGCTCGCACTCGCATTTCTCGCCGCCTGCTCGAACGGAACCGGCAGCGTGAGCGATCCCGCAGGCCCTGTTGGCGGCGAGCCGCCTCCGACCACTCCGCCGCCGCCCGATCCGCCGCCGGACCCGCCTCCCGATCCTCCGCCCGCGCCGCCGCCTGAAACCTCCGCCATGGCTGGCTACTGGAAAGGCACGGCATTCAACGAGGACTCGAAGCGCACGTACGACGCCGTGGCGCTCATCGATGCGCAGGGCAACGCGCAGTGGCTGCTCACACGGCAAGGCGTTTTCGAACAGGACGGCTTCGTGCTGTTCGGCAACGTTTGCTGCGAATCGAAGTTCGACGACGACGTCACCGCGAAAGAGCTCGGCGAGACGCGCACGCGTAATGCGAGCGTCGATGTCGAAGCCGACGGCTCCGCACTCAAAGGTCAGCTGCGATTCGATGGCGACGACTACAGCTTCACGCTGCCGCCGTCCGCCGACTACAACCGCGCGATCGCGCTCGCAGATCTCGCAGGCGTTTACACGCAGCGCGAGAACACGCTGCTCGGCGAGGAAGTGACACTGACGGTAACGATCGAGGCGAACGGCAGCCTCACCGGCTCATATTCGAACGGCTGCGTGTTCAATGGCAGCGCGTCGATCCCGGACGCCACACACAACATGGCGCGGTTACAGGTCGACCTCGCGAACTGCGGCAGTCACGGCAGCTCGAAGCAATGGAACGGCGAGTACTCGGGGCTCGGTGTGCTGCTCGCGGGCGACGACGTGTTCTTCCACTCCGTGATCGGACCGACGTGGTTCGGTCCGCAGAGCGTCGAGCGCTAACTCAGCAACATCTCGACGTGCGGGATGCCGTCCTCGAGATACGGCTCGGACACCGCTACGAAACCGAAGTCGCGATAGAACTTCTCCAGGTACTTCTGCGCGCTGATGCGCACCGGTTTGCCCGGGTAGCGCTGCCTGGTGCGCTCGAGTCCTTTCGCTACCAGATCGCGTCCGAGGCCCGAGCCGCGAAACGGCTTCGTCGTGATGATGCGGCCGATCGAAGGATCGTCGAAAAGCGTGCCCGGTGCGAGCACGCGCAGATAGCCCGCGACTTGCGTGCCCGACCACGCGATCAGATGCTCGGCATCGCCGTCCAGTCCATCGAGGTCCTGATACGGACAGTTCTGCTCGACGACGAAGACCGCGACGCGCGCCGCGAGCACGGCATACACCTGCTCGGCGCTCAGTTCGCCGAGCCTGCACAATTGCCACCTGAGTTCCGGCCCGCTGCTCACGCGTGTCAGTGCGTCATCGCATAGAGGATGTAGTTGATCGCGTACTTGTACGCGCGCGTCGTGTACTGCAACGCATATTCGGGCACGTCCGCGTGCTCCCAGGCATCGCCCAGGTCCATGTTGAAATTGATCACGACCATGAGCCGGCCTTCGTCATCGTAGATGCCGCGCCAGTGCGGCGTGTAGCCGTCGCGTTCGTACGTCAGGCCGCTGTACAGCGACTGGATGCCCGGGATCTGGATCTGCTCTGGCAGATCGTACGCGAGATGGAACACCGCATCCTCGATCGGGATCTCGACGATCGCGCGATCGGGAAACACGCGATGCATGCTCTGCACGAAGCCGGCCCATTCCATGCTGCCGTGGAAATCGTCGACGACCAGGAAGCCGCCGCGCAACAGGTAATCGCGCAGGCGCGCGGCTTCTTCCTCGCTGAGCATCCAGCTGCCGACTTCCACCGCGTACACCCACGGATAGTCGAACAGGTGCTCGTCCATGATCGAGAGCTGCTGGCCTTCCTCGCCGGTGTCGATGCGCGTGAGGCGTTGCACGCCTTTGATCAGATGCTGCTCGGCGTCGGGCCAGTCCGTCAGCCAGCCGCCGCGGCTGCCCGAGCGGGCGCCGGCGCTGGAATAGGCGAGTCGCACGAAGCGCCATTCCGCGCCGGAGTCCACGGCAATGCCGCCGCCGGATTGCGACCACGTGTCCGAGCCCAGCACGCACGCCAGCGTCGCAGCGGTTGCTGCGAGCCCGAGTCCGAGTCGGCTGTTCCGGCGTCGCTCCATGCGGTCACCATGGCACGGTGCCGGGAGAAGAAACAAGCGAAAACTCAGCAGTGCAGCATTCTCGTTTGCTGCAGTGCTGAGTTTCCGCTGCTTTTCTCTCCCGGCACCAAGTTCACCAAGTTCAACCGATGCGGATGGGTATGAAGACCTGGGCGTTGCCGCGCTCGATCAGCAGTGCAACTGTCGATTGCTTTTCTTTCACCGCGCCGCGCAGTTGCTGGACCGATTCGATGGGCTTGCCGTTGACGCCGAGAATGATGTCGCCGGGCTGCACGCCCGCCAGCGCCGCCGCGCCGCTGACTTCCTCGACCACCAGGTTGCCGTCGGTCTCGACCTGCTTCTTCTCGTCCGGAGTCAGCGGCCGCACGGCGATGCCGAGGCGCTCGGTCTCATCGGCCTTCTCGCGGCGGTCCGCGGTACGGGTCTGTTCTTTCTCCTGCATCTCGTCCACGCGTACGTCGAGCGTGCGCTCCTTGCCGTCGCGCCACAGCAGCAGCTCGGCCTTGCTGCCGGGCTTCATCTTCGCGATTTCGTTGGGCAGGCCGCCGACCCGATCGATGTCGTGCCCGTTCACGCTCAGGATCACGTCGCCCGCTTTGACGCCGGCGCTCGCAGCGGGACTGTCGTCTTCCACCGCGCTGACCAGCGCGCCGCGCGGGCGATCGAGGCCGAACGATTGCGCCAGCTGCGCATTCATGTCCTGCACGGCGACGCCGATGCGACCGCGCACCACGTGGCCGGTCTTGATCAGCTGCTCGCGCACGTCGTTGGCGACGTCGATCGGCACTGCGAACGACAGGCCCATGTAGCCGCCGGTGCGACTGAAGATCATCGAGTTCATGCCCACGACTTCGCCGCGCATGTTGAAGAGCGGGCCGCCCGAGTTTCCGGGATTGACGGCGACGTCGGTCTGGATGAACGGTACATAGCTTTCGCCGCCCACCGCGCGCGAGGTCGCGCTCACGATGCCGGCCGTCGCACTGTTCTCGAGGCCGAACGGCGAGCCGATCGCCACCACCCATTCGCCGGGCCGCAGCTTCTGCGGGTCGCCGATGCGCACCGTCGGCAGGTCCTTCGCATCGATCTTGATCAGCGCGACGTCGCTGCGCTCGTCGGAGCCGATCACCTTCGCGGAGAACTCGCGACGGTCGCTGAGGCGCACGGTCACTTCGTCGGCATCCATGACGACATGCGCGTTCGTGAGGATGTAACCGTCGGCGCTGACGATGAAGCCCGAGCCGGTGCCCCGTTCAGGCATGCCGTCGCCTTCGCCACGGCCGCCGTCCCCGCCGCCGCCCGGAGGCGGTATGCCGAAGCGCCGGAAGAAATCGAGCAACGGGTCGTTGCCCTGGCCGCCGGGCCCGCGCGTCTGGCGCATCTTCTGTACGACTTCGACGTTCACGACCGCCGCGCCGTATTGCTCGACCAACGGTGCGAAATCCGGCAGGGCCGCTGCTACGCCGGCTGCGGGTGCCTGAGTTGGCACAGCGGCCGGGCGCGCCTGCGACTGCGGCGGTGGATCGGCCACACCGTCCGAACACGCAGACAGCACGGCACAAAGCGCCGCAAGGAGGACAGGAAGTGAGGTTTTCATGGAGCAGGCTCCGCGTGGTGCGGCCGAGCGACGTCTGGAGAATTCAATGACTGTCGGCTCGGAGAGTTCCTGTGCTGACGTTGCGAGTCATGCCCGAGTACGGCGCCGGCGCAGCCAAGCGGTACGAGTAATCCCCCGCGGATTGCAAGACGTACAGCGAGACGTTAACTTCCGTCGCCTATGACGTGGCGCACCTGGGCGACGTTCGCGACCTTGTGCGCGATCTGGGGTCTCCCTTACTTCTTCATCAAGCTGGCTCTCGGCGATCTGTCGCCCGTGTGCATCGCCTGGGGGCGCATCACGCTCGCGGCGCTCGTGCTCGTGCCGATTGCCTGGCGGCGTGGCTCTCTGCAACGTGCGTTCGCGCACAAGGGCGCGATCTTCGCGTTCGCTGTCGCGGAGCTGGTCATCCCGTTCTCGCTGATCGCGATGGGCGAGCAATGGATCAGCTCGTCGTTCGCCGGGATTCTCATCGCGACCGTGCCGCTCAGCGTCGTCGTCATCGCGCCGCTGTTCGGCGTGAAGGAGCGGCTCGGCGCACTGCGCATCGCCGGGCTCGCGATCGGCTTCTGCGGCGTGATCGCGATCGTCGGGTTGGATACGGGACACGGGCCGATGCTCTGGGCCGGCGTCGTGTGCATCATGATTTCGGTCGCGGGCTACGCGATCGGTCCGCTGGTCGTGCAGCGCTATCTGTCGGATGTCGATGAGCTGGGCGCGGTCGCTGCGAGTCTCGTGGTCGCGTCGATTCTGTTGTTGCCGATCGCGGCGCTGACTGCACCCACGCACATGCCCTCGGCGGTGTCGCTGACAGCGGTGGCAGCCTTGGGAATACTCTGCACTGCGCTGGCGCTGTATTTGTATTTCTACCTGATCAACGTAGCGGGCGCGGCGCGTGCTTCCGTCGTTGCCTACATCAATCCGGCTGTCGCGGCGGTGATCGGCGTGCTGGTGTTGCACGAGCCGTTCGGCCTCGGCGCCGGCATCGGGTTGGCGATGATCCTCTTCGGCTCGTACCTGGCGACCGGGAAGAGTAGGGATCAATCGGTGCCGGGAGAAAAAAACGACGGAAACTCAGCACTGCAGCAAACGCACTAATGCTGCACTGCTGACTTTTCGCTCTTTTTCTCTCCCGGCACCTGATTACGGTTTGATGCGATGCCCGGTCTTGAACACCCACCAGATCACGACCAGGCACGCCGTCATGAAGAGGCAGGTCATGCCGAGGCTGAGCACGACGCTGACGTCGGCGATGCCGTAGAACGCCCAGCGGAAACCGTTGATCAGGTACACGACCGGGTTGAACAGCGTGACCTTCTGCCAGAACGGCGGCAGCATGCCGATCGAATAGAAGCTGCCGCCGAGGAACGCGAGCGGCGTGATGATCAGGATCGGCACGATCTGCAGCTTCTCCCAGCCGCTCGCCCACAAGCCGATGATGAAGCCGAACAGGCTGAACGTCACCGACGTGAGCACGAGGAACGCGACCATCCACACCGGGTGCTCGATGTGGAAGGGCACGAACAGGCGCGCCGTCGCCATGATGATCAGGCCCAGCAGGATCGATTTGGTCGCCGCTGCGCCGACGTAGCCGATCACGATCTCGATGTACGAGATCGGCGCGGACAGCACTTCGTAGATCGTGCCGGCCCAGCGCGGCATGTAGATGCCGAACGAGGAGTTCGAGATGCTCTCCGTCAGCACGGACAGCATGATCAGGCCCGGCACGATGAACGCGCCGTAGCTGACACCGTCGATCTGCGCCATGCGCGAGCCGATCGCTGCGCCGAACACCACGAAGTACAACGAGGTCGAGATCACCGGCGATGCGATGCTCTGCACGAGCGTGCGGAACCAGCGTGCCAGCTCGAAGGTGTAGATCGCGCGGACTGCGTAAGTGTTCATCGGCGCGTGCTCACCAGGTTCACGAAAATATCCTCGAGCGAGCTTTCCTCGGTCCGCAGGTCCTTGAAGTCGATGCCGAGCTCGTTGAGCTGGCGCAGCAGGCCCGCGATGCCGGTGCTGTCGGCCTGCGTATCGAACGTGTAGACGAGATCGTTGCCGTCCGCGGAAAGCTCCAGCTGCCTGCCCGCCAGCTGCGCGGGGATCTCTTTCAGCGGGTGCTGCAGATGCAGAGTCAACTGCTTGCGGCCGAGCTTGCGCATCAGCACGCTCTTTTCCTCGACCAGCACGATCTCGCCCTTGTTGATGACGCCGATGCGATCGGCCATCTCCTCGGCTTCTTCGATGTAGTGCGTGGTGAGAATGATCGTGACGCCGCTGGCGCGCAGCCGGCGCACCATCTCCCACATGTCCCGGCGCAGCTCGACGTCGACGCCGGCGGTGGGCTCGTCGAGAAACAGGATCTGCGGCTCGTGCGACAGCGCCTTCGCAATCATCACGCGCCGCTTCATGCCGCCGGAGAGCGTCATGATCTTGTCGTCTTTCTTGTTCCACAGCGACAGGTCGCGCAGCACCTTCTCGATGTGCGCAGGATTCGGCGCCTTGCCGAACAGGCCGCGGCTGAACTGCATCGTCGCGAGGACACTCTCGAACGCGTCCGTGGTCAGCTCCTGCGGCACCAGTCCGATCTTCGAACGCGCGGCGCGGTACTCGCGGACGATGTCGTGGCCGTCTGCGGTGACCTTGCCTGAGGTGGCGTTGACGATGCCGCAGATGACGTTGATCAGGGTCGTCTTGCCGGCGCCGTTCGGGCCGAGCAACGCGAAGATCTCGCCGCGACGGATCTCGAGGTCGATGTGCTTGAGAGCCTGGAAGCCCGACGCATAGGTCTTGACGAGATCGTTGACGGAAATGATCGGTTGCACGTAGCGCGGTCCCGGTCCGGGCGAGGGCGGCTATTATAGAGAAGAAGCCGCCGGCCGTTCGTGCAGAGGATCCTGATGACCTTGCAGAGCTTCTTTCCCACCCTGGTGTATACGGCGCGCCTGACCGGCGCGGCGGCGCTGAACCGCCGGCTGCTGCGCGAATGCCGGCAGCTGGAGCGCGACGACGAGTCCGGCCGGCGCTGGTCCGCGAAGAACTACCCGGGCGGCTACACCTCGTACAACTCGGCGAGCCGCATGTACGACGTCTCGCCGACGTTTGCGGAGCTCCGCAAAGGTCTCGATCGCCACGTCGCATCGTTCGCGAAATCGCTGCAGTTCGACCTCGCGGGACGTGACCTGCAGATGACCGACTGCTGGGTCAACATCATGCCGCGGCAAGTGGTGCACAGCTTGCATCTGCATCCGCTCGCGACGATCAGCGGGACGTACTACGTCGACACGCCGCGCGGCTCGGCGGGATTGAAGCTGGAGGATCCGCGGCTCGATCGTTTCATGGCGTCGCCGCCGCTGCGGACGAAAGTGAGCACGAACCGGCAACGGTGGGTCGTGATTCCCGCGCAGGCGGGCAAGCTGGTGTTGTTCGAGAGCTGGCTGCGACATGAAGTGCCGCCGAATCCCTCAGCGGGAGCGCGCGTCAGCGTGAGCTTCAACTACAACTGGTTCTAGCGCTCTGTCGGAACCCCGGCTCGTCAGCCGTCCTTGGGGATATGCGAGACTTCATCAGTGACTGACTTCCGCTGGATCGACACCGCCCTGACTTCCGCCCGCCCACAGGCCGTGGCGGCATTGCTCCGCTATTTCCGCGACCTCGACACCGCCGAGGAAGCCTTCCAGGAAGCGTCTCTGCGCGCCTTGAAAACCTGGCCGGTGAAAGGTCCGCCGCGCGATCCCGCGGCCTGGCTGATCTTCGTCGGCCGCAACACCGCGCTCGACGACAAACGCCGACGAAGCAAGGAAACGGCACTCCCTTCCGAAGAAGCGCTCTGCGACGACGACGACGCGCAAGCCCAACTCGCCGATCAACTCGACGCCGAACATTACCGCGACGACATCCTGCGTCTGCTCTTCATCTGCTGCCATCCAGGCCTTCCCGCAACTCAACAGATCGCTCTCGCGTTGCGCATCGTCTCCGGTCTCACCGTCAAGGAAATCGCCAGCGCCTTCCTCGTGAGCGAGGCCGCGATGGAGCAGCGGATCACGCGCGCGAAGCGCGCGATCGGTTCCGCCGAAGTCCCCTTCGAAACTCCCGGCGCCGAGGCGCGCAGCGATCGTCTCGCGGCGGTCGCGGCGATGATCTATCTCGTCTTCAACGAAGGTTACTCGGCGAGCGGCGGTAACGCGCACGTACGCACGTCGCTATGCGAAGAAGCGATCCGCCTCGCTCGCTTGTTGCTGCGACTCTTCACGAGCGAGCCCGAGGTCATGGGCCTCGTGGCGCTGCTCCTGCTGCAACACGCGCGCGCATCGGCGCGTCTCGATCGCGACAACGAGATCGTCCTGCTCGAAGATCAAGACCGCAGCAAGTGGAATCGCGAGCTCATCGACGAAGCGCTCGTGCTCGTCGAGAAAGCGCTGCGACATCGCCGTCCCGGTCCGTATCAAGTCCAGGCCGCCATCGCAGCAGTTCACTCTCGCGCCAAGCGCGCCGCCGACACCGACTGGCAGGAGATCGACACGCTCTACGGCGTGCTCGAACAACTGCAGCCATCACCCGTCATCACACTCAACCGCGCCGTCGCAGTCTCGAAACTTCGCGGCCCGGCCGCAGCGCTCGAAATGATCGAGCCGCTCGGCGACAAACTCCAGGGCTACTTCCATTTCTTCGGCGCGAAAGGCGCGTGGCTGCACGAGCTCGGCCGCGCGGACGAAGCGCGTGTCGCGTTCGACAAGGCGATCGCGCTCGCTCATACCCCCGCCCAGGCCGCGCATATCCGGCAGCATCTGGACCGTCTGCTGAAGTAGTTGCGCCTGTATATAACACCAGCTAAGCTCCCTCTCCCGCGCAACGGACAGGAGAGGGCGCCATGAAGCTGTACTGGTGCGAGCACACACGCGCGGTTCGCGCAGTGTGGATGCTGGAAGAGCTCGGCGTGCCCTACGAGCGGGTGCGGATCGACATCCGCAATGAGCAGTCACGCGCGGATCCGGCATTTCGCGCAGCGTCGCCGATGGGCAAGGTGCCCGCGCTCGAGGACGGCGCGGTGCGAATCTGGGATTCCGGCGCCATCTGCGCGTACCTCGCGGATCAATACCCCGCCGCGAAGCTCGCGCCGGCGATCGGTAGTCCGGAGCGCGGCGCGTATCTCATGTGGCTGATGTACACGAACTCGGTGATCGAGCCGGCAATGGGCGAGAAGGCTTCAGGGATGGCGAAAAATCCCGTGACCTACGGCTGGGGCAGCTGGGATCAGATGCTGACCACGTTGCGCTCCGCTGTGGGTCGCGGCCCATGGATACTCGGCGAGCGTTTCTGCGCAGCGGACGTGCTGCTCGGCATGAGCTGCTACTTCATGCGCCAGTTCAAGATGCTCACGGAGGAGCCGGTGTTGTTCGCATACGCGGACCGGTGCGCCGCGCGGCCTGCGTTCCAGCGCGCGTACGCACTGGAAGCGCAGGCCTGATCTCGCCTCTCTAGCGGCGGTCGGCGGACGAGGACTCGTCTGCCTTCGGCAGCGGCACCAGCGCGGAGACGGTCAGCTCTGGCGTCGTGATGCTGAGATTGTTCGGCGTGCACAGCACACGGTCGCTGATGATCTTGATCGAGAGCTTCGGCAGCACGTCCTTGCTCAGACCTTCCATCAGCTCGCAGTCGCCGGGCTGCAGATCGAGCCGGCGATCGCGGGCCAGCTCCACGGTCTTCCATTGCGCGGGGAACGGATCGGTCTTCAGCGGATCCTTCTTGCCCGTGAGCCGCTCGGCCAACTCGCGCGTCGCTTTATCCGGCGGCTCCTTCGCTTCGCTGGCCGGAATCACGGCGGCGCTGTTGATCGTGACGAAGAAGTTGCGGGACGGGCGGTTCACGTCGATGCAGCCGTTCGCCTGCACGCGGGTCTGCTCGGGCGCACCGAGCCTCAGCAAAATGCTGCGCACCTTCTGCTCGAAGGAATCGCAGTTGTATGCGGTCGTGAAACCGACATACGAGTACTTGATCTCGACCGGCTTCCACACCGCCTGAACGGACTTCGCAGCGTCGGGGGAACCTGCGAAAGCGGTGGCAGACAGCAATCCGGCGGTGAGAATGCACGCCCCCGCGAGACGGGCTCGTGCACGGGAGGGCAGTTGGGTATCCATGACAAGGCTCCAGAATTGGGTTACGCGAATTTAGACGCGAACACGGGCGGCGCGTTCCCCGGACTCGTCGCCCCCGTCTTTACGTTCCCGTAATTTCGCGAGCGGTTCATGGGGGCAACGCGATATCCTTTCAACATGAGCTCGAATGTGGATGTGCACAATCGCGAAATGACCGCGGCCATGACGGTGCTGGGCGCGCTCAGCTTCTGCCATCTGCTGAACGACATGATGCAGTCGTTGTTGCCGGCGATCTATCCCATCCTCAAGACAGGCCTGAAGCTCGACTTTGGTCAGATCGGTCTCATCACCTTCGTCTATCAGGTGACCGCTTCGCTGTTCCAGCCGCTCGTCGGCTTGTATGCGGACCGGCGGCCGTTGCCCTATGCGCTGGCGTTCGGCATGAGCTTCACGCTGACGGGCCTGTTGCTGCTGTCAATGGCCAGCACGTTTCCGGTGCTGCTGCTCGGCGCTGCTGTCGTCGGTCTCGGCTCTTCAGTGTTTCATCCCGAATCTTCGCGCGTCGCGCGCGTCGCATCCGGCGGCCGTCATGGCTTCGCGCAATCGCTCTTCCAGGTCGGCGGCAATGCGGGATCGGCGATCGGTCCGCTCGCGGCTGCATTCATCGTATTGCCGAACGGCCAGGGCAGTCTCGCGTGGTTCGCCATCGCGGCGATGCTCGGTATCGTGCTGCTGACGAAGATTGGCGGTTGGTACGCGCGACAGACGGTGCGACTCGCGGCCGTGCGCAAAGGTGCGCATCACGCGCATGCGCAGTTATCACGTAACAAGGTCGCGGGTGCGCTCACGGTGCTGGTCGTGCTGATCTTCTCCAAGTACTTCTACATGGCGAGCCTGACGAGCTACTACACGTTCTATCTGATCGAGCGCTTCAACGTGTCGGTGTGGAATGCGCAGGTGCACTTGTTCGTGTTCCTCGCCGCGGTCGCAGTCGGCACGTTCGCCGGCGGCCCGATCGGCGATCGCATCGGCCGCAAGTACGTCATCTGGTTTTCGATTCTCGGCGTCCTGCCGTTCACCCTGATCCTGCCGCACGCCAACCTGTTCTGGACCGGCGTGCTGAGCGTGCCGATCGGCCTGATCCTCGCGTCGGCGTTCTCGGCGATCCTGGTGTACGCGCAGGAGCTCGTGCCCGGCAAGGTCGGTGCGATCTCCGGCCTGTTCTTCGGTCTTGCATTCGGCATGGGCGGCATCGGCGCCGCCGTGCTCGGACATGTCGCGGACGCTCGCGGCATCGAGTTCGTCTACAGCATCTGTGCGTTCCTGCCGCTGCTCGGCGCGCTCGCGGCATTCCTGCCAAAAATCGAAACCCACAAGGTGAGCTCATGAGCGCAGAACTGCAGCACCGCACGCTCACCGTCAACGGCATTCGCATGCACGTGACGGAGCAGGGCACCGGCCCCCTGGTGTTGATGTGTCACGGCTGGCCGGAACTCTGGTATTCGTGGCGGCACCAGTTGCCGGCGGTTGCGGCGGCGGGCTTTCGCGCAGTCGCCCCCGACATGCGCGGCTTCGGCGAAACCGAGGCGCCCGCGGACGTGAACGACTACACGATCATGCACACGGTCGGCGACGTGGTCGGGCTGGTCGCGGCGCTCGGCGAGAAGCAGGCGATCATCGTCGGCCACGACTGGGGCGCGCCCGTCGCGTGGACGGCGGCGATGATGCGGCCCGACGTTTTCCCGGCAGTCGTCGCAATGAGCGTGCCGCATCGCCCGCGCTCGGCAGCGGCGCCGCTCAAGACGCTCAAAGAGGCCGGGCTTGGCGCCTACTATTGGATCTATTTCCAGAAGCCCGGCGTGGCCGAAGCGGAGTTCGAGCGCGATCCTGCGGTCACACTGCGCAAGCTTCTGTACGGCGTTTCGGGCGACATTCCGATCGATCGCGAGAACCCGATGATGGTCGCGGAAGGCCACGGCTTTCTCGATCCGCTCGCGGTGGCGAAGGTGTTGCCGGCGTGGCTGCTCGAAGAGGACATCCAGAAGTTCGCGAACGAGTACCGGCGCACCGGCTTCCGCGGCGGGCTCAACTGGTATCGCAACATCGATCGCAACTGGGAGCTGACTGCGCCCTGGCAGGACGCCGCGATTCGTCAGCCCGCGCTGTTCATCGCCGGCACGCGCGACCCCGTCATCGCCGGCAAGCGCGGTCTGGCGGCGGTCGAGCACATGAGCCGCGCCGTGCCCGGTGTGCAGAAGGTGATGATCGAAGGCGCCGGTCACTGGATTCAGCAAGAGCGGCCCGGCCCCGTCAACGCCGCGCTGCTAGAGTTTCTGGCTAAAGTCCGCAATCTCTGAAGAGGCCCGTCATGCTTACGTCCCGCCTTTCGGCGCTCGCACTCGCGGGCGCGCTCGCTGTTCTCACGTCCGCTCCGGGCTTCGCCGCGGAACGCGCCAAAGCCGAATTCCTCCCGTCATCGGATCCCGCGCGGCGCGACCTGCCGTTCTCCGAGGCGGTGCGCGCGGGCGACCTGCTGTTCCTCTCGGGTCAGATCGGCTTCGATCCCGCGACCGGCATGCCCGTGCCCGGCGGCATCAAGGCCGAATCGCGCCAGGCGCTGACGCTCATCAAGGACGCGCTGACGCGCAACGGCGCCTCGATGTCGGACGTGGTGAAGTGCACGGTATTCCTCGTCGACATCGCCGAGTGGCCGACCTTCAACGAAATCTACACCGAGTTCTTCAAGAAGCCCTTCCCGGCGCGCAGCGCGCTCGCTGCCAGCGGCTTGGCTCGCGGCGCACGCGTCGAGGTCGAGTGCATCGCGTACGTGCCGAAGTAGCTACGCCGATTTCCGTCGATCTCATCTGCGGACGTGCGCCTGCGCGAAAGCGACGGCACGCGCGATGATCTCGCGCGAGCGCTCGTCATCGTCGAGGATATCGAAGCCGTGCCGGCCAGCCGCATGGTTCATCACGTCCAGCGTCGCGTTGCCGCTCAGCGCTTCCTGCACGAACGTGTCGATCGCCTGGTTGATCATCGGCTGATCGAGGCCGGCGCGTGCTATGAACATCGGCAGCCCGGCGCCCTTCGCGCGCACGTGCGCAGCAGGCGAAAGCTCGGTAGCACGAGCGACTCTGGCCGCGTCCGCATGGTCAGGAACCCTGTGGCGCACGTCGAGAAAAGCGTAGAACGCGAGCACGCAGCGCACGTACGCCGGACGCTCACGCAAGACCGCGCTCAGCAGCGGGCCGCCGCCCGAGAAGTACCAGAGTGCGAGCCGATCGGCATCGACGTTGAGCTCTGCCGCATGCTCGCGGACGTAGTCGATTGCCGCGGCCACATCCGCTTGCGATCGCTCGAAGTCGGCGGGCGCGTGCAGTCGATGATTGAGCGTCACGCCGACGAGCGCCGAGGCGGCGGCCAGCTCGCCGTAGGAGACGAACACGCCCCACTGCGTCGGAGGCGTGAGCTCGGCGGGAATCGGTCCGCCATGGATGAAGAAGACCGCGGGCAAGCGCGCGCCGCTGGACAAATGCGCCGGCGCATAGACATGCATCTCCAGTTCCGCGCCGGCGTCGCGTCGGTATACGACATCGCGCTGCACGCGGACCTCGCTCATGCCCTCGACGCGATAGACGATCCGCTTGCTGAAATCACGCTCGGCCATGAGCGGCTCCGGCGCTGTGCCACACATTGCGGGCCCGCTGCACGAACTCCAGGAGCGACGCATCGAGGGCCCAGCGCCGCTGCAGCAACGTATCCGCGTGCAGCGCCTGCTCCATTCGATCCCTGACAGCCGCGTCGCCGCCCGAGAATTCTTCGAGCAGCGATTCCCATTCGCCGACCAGAGCTTGCACTGCGCAGCCGTCGACGCCATCGCCGGCAGCCATTGCGCTGCGCATCTCTCCCGCGACGCGCAGCCATTCGCGCATGCGCTCGTCCGGCATGTTCAGGCGCTCGAGCGCGGGCGGCTCGAGGTGCCGTGCCCATGCGGCGAGATTGCCGTGGCGCGCCGCGCGAGTCAGATACTCCATCGTCGATGCGTCGAGACCGCTCTGCGCCTGCATGCGCGCCTGCAGGTCCGGCTGGGCGTGGTAAGCCATCTTCATCTTGATCGCCAGACCGAAATCGCCACCCACGCGGGCAAGCATCAATCGCATCCAGCGGTCGGCAAGCTCCTGCACGTGATCGCTCTGCACCGGAACGTCGCGTTCCTGCGCTGCGCGCAGCTCCGAAAGCAGGGCGCGCCATTGGTCCTTGTCCGTGTTGCTGTTCGCCAGCAGGCGCTGCAGCTCGTCGGATGAGCAGTACTGGTCGTATTGCGTGATGAGCTCGACTGCCGCGAGCCAATCGCCCGCGACCGGCTCGTCGCCGCGCGTCAGCACCTCGCGAATCTGCGTCAGGCGCGCACGCAATGCGGTCGCCTTCTCGATGCGATCGTCAAGCTCATCGAGCTGCTGGCCAATCATCTGCGGCAACGGCGCGCCGTCCTTCGCGAGCGCGGCCGCAACTTCGTTGAGCGAGAGGTTGAGCCGCTGCAGCGCCTGGATGCGATACAGACGCACGATGTCCGTCTGCGTGTACAAGCGATAGCCGGACTCGGAGCGTTGCGAAGGGACGAGCAGACCGATCGCGTGATAGTGATGCAGCGCGCGGACAGTCAGCCCGGTGAGCCTTGCGAGTTGCCCGACGGTGTACGACATGAAACCTCCCGATCCGGGGAGACTCTAGGCCCTGACGTACCGTCAGGGTCAAGTACCGAAGCGCTGACGATACTCCCGCGGCGTCATGCCGACCTGGCGCGCGAACAGCTTGCGGAAGGAGGACACATCTTCGTAGCCGCATTGCTCGACGATGCGGTCGAGCGGCAGCTTCGAGCTCTCCAGCAGCTCCCGCGCGCGGGCGACTCGTTGCGATTGCAGATAGCTCAGCGGCGACATGCCGAGGCTCGACTTGAACTTGCGCGCCAGCGTGCGTTCGCTCACGGCCAGCACGCGGGACAGGCCCGCGAGCGCGAGCCGCTGGCTGGAATGTTGTCGCAGGTAGCGGGTCGCGCGATCGATGTCGGATCCCTGTTCCGGCGCCGCGTGTGGGACGAGGAATGGCGACTGCGAGCCGCGACGCCGCTCGACGAGCATCAGCCGTCCAGTCGCCGCGGCAAGCGGTTCGCCGGCGAGCTCGCGCACCAACTCCAGCGCGAGGTGCATGTAGGCTGTACCGGCGGCCGCAGTCCAGCGATCGCGATCGCGCAGGACGAGGCGGTCGGGGACCATCTCGATGTCCGGGAACGCCTGGCGAAACCAGTTCACCAGCCACCAGCACGTCGTCGCGCGGCGGCCGCTCAACAAGCCGGCCTGCGCGAGCAGCACAGCACCGCTGCACGAGCTCGCGAAGATCTTCGAGCGGCGGGCCATTCGCACCATGAATGCGTTCTCCGCGCGCAGTCGCTGCGCCTGCCTTTCCAGGTCCGCTAGCGACTCGCACCAGATCGGCGGAACGATCGACGCGGCATAGCTCCGGCGCAGTGCATGCGCCGCGAACGTGACGCCGTGCGATCCGCGCACCGCGCGCCCCGATCCGCTGACGATGTGGCAGTCGAAACGGACCGTCGAAGCGCCGCGGCCGGGCAGGGTGGCCCGAGCGTTGTTCGCGATCGCGAACAGCTCCAGCAGTCCCGCCGTGATCCACGCCGAGCAGCCGGCATAGCCGACGATTGCCACCGTGACTGTTTTCGCCATAACGGTGGCAAGTATGCCACTGGTGATCCAGCACGGTAGTAGTCACGCTTCGACGCATGAACGACGATCGTCGCCATTTCGTGCTGGCCGGACTCAGCGCTGCGCTCGCGGGCAGCAGCGCGACGCACGCCGCGCAGCCCGACAAGCCGAGTTATCTCTGCGTCTATCGTCCCGGCGCCAAGTGGCTCGCGGGCAAGCCGCTTTCAGAGCAGCCACTGCGCGATCACGGGCGCTACATGCTCGATCTGTACCGTCGCGGCATCATGCGACTCGCCGGCCGGTTCGCCGACGGCAGCGGCGGCGCCATGCTCTTCAGCGCCGACGACGACGCAAGCGCCCAAGCCATCGTCGCCGCCGACCCAGCCGTCCTGGCCCAGACGTTCACCTACGACCTTCGCCAGTGGGACTTCGTGGATTGGGAAGCGATTCTCCGGAAAAAAGGTGGTTAGCGGAAAAGGAATTGGAATCAGAATGTCTCTCTCAGTCCCATTCTTCCCTCGGCGATCTCTGCGATCTCTGCGAGAGATATTCTCCTTCCTTCTCTTAGCCGCAAACCCACTCTCATCCACGTGCCACTAACGCTTCACTGCCAGTAGAACGGTTGCACCTTGCGCTGGCCCGTCAGCGTCTCCGTCATCGTGCCGCCTTCGTAGATGCGGCCGTTCTGCACGACGTAGGCGATGTGGTCCGTCACGCGGATGTTCTCGAGGGGATTGCCGTCGACGATGAGGAGGTCCGCGAGCTTGCCGCTCTCGACCGAGCCGAGATCGTGGACGAGGCCCAGGTGCTTCGCGGGATCGATCGTCGCGGCCTGCAGTGCCTGCATCGGCGACATGCCGCCGTCCGCGAAGGCCCAGATTTCCCAGTGCGAACCGAGACCTTCGCGCTGGCCGTGCGCGCCAGTGTTCACGAGCACGCCGGATTCGAGCAGCCGTTTGGCATTGGCAGCGGAATCGCGGATGGCCTGGTAGTCGCTGAGCGGTGCCATCGGGCGGCGCACTGAGCGCGGCTGCAGGATGTGCGGCGGCACGTAGCGCGACAGGATCGGGTGCTGCCACACCTCGGATTCCTGATAGAAGAAGTTCTCGGCGCCCAGGCCGCCGAAAGTCACGATCAGGGTCGGCGTGTAGGCGACCTGCGTCGGCTTCCAGAACTGCAGCACGTCGTCGTAGAAGTGCTCCGGCGGCACGTTGTGCTCGATGCTCGTGTTGCCGTCGGCGACCATGCTCATGTCCATGTGATAGAGCGACCCGCCCTCGCACACCACCATCATGCCGGCCTCGCGCGCGGCGGTCGTGACCATCTGCCGCTGCTCGCGCCGCGGCTGGTTGTAGTTCTTGATGGAGATCGCACCCTGCGCCTTGAGGCGCTTGATGTGATTGCGCGCGTCATCGAGGCTGTCGATGCTCGCGAAGCCCTCGGAGTGCGCGCCGTAAACGACGTCGCCGGTCGAGAACATGCGCGGTCCCATGATCAGGCCGGCGCGCTGGTACTCCGAGGCGGCGAAGATCTCGGTCGCGTTGTTCGAGGGGTCGTGGATGGTCGTGACGCCGAGCGCCAGGTGTGCGAGCGCCGAGTAGTTCTGTTGCGGAACGATGTCGCTCGTGCCCTGCGGTCCGTGCGCGTGCGCGTCGATGATTCCCGGCATCACCGTGCGCCCGGCGAGATCGAGCCGCTGCGCATCGGCTGGAATCTCGACCGCGCCGTTCGCGCCGACCGCCACGATGCGATTGTCCCGAATCACGATCGTGCCGTTCTCGATCACCTGCTGCGAATCGTTCATCGTGACGATGCGCGCGCCGGTCAGCGCCACGACGCCGTGCGGTTTGTCGGCCGCGCGGGTCATGCCCAGGTTCGCGACGACCTTGCCGTGCGTGGCGTCAGTGCTGCCGCTCGCGAACAGATCGGCCATCTCCGCGCGATAGAGCGACGAACCAAGTGTCCAGGACAGCGTGTCGCCATCGATCCAGTTGATGTACGTGCCGCCGATGTCAGACGCGCGCCGCTGCGGGACTGCTCGCGTTTGCAGCGACAGGTCGATCTGTCCGCCCGGCGGCATCGGCAGGACATAGATGTGATAGTTCTCGAGGAACGCCAGCCACTCGCCCGTGGGCGACACTTCGATGTTGGACGCGTAGCTGGAGCGCGCATGCACGTGCCGATCCTGGCCGTTCGCGTCGACGCTGACGAGCTCGTGCGCGGGCTCGGTTTCCTTCGGCGCCTTGTCCGACGTGAAGTAGATGCGTCCGTCGTTGCCGACGAAATGAGGATCGCGTCCTTCGTCGGTCAGGCGTGTTGCCGCACCGCTGTCGACAGCGATGCGGTAGATGCCAGGATCCGCCGACCACATCGGCGATGTCATCGTGCCGCCGGTCGAGCGTTCGACCACGATGGACTTGCCGTCGGGGCTGAAGCGCGGATGCAGGTAGTGACCCGGCTGCTTCGATACCTTGCGCGGGCTGCCGCCGCCCGCGGCGACGACGTGAATCTCGCCGAGCCCCGCGTCGGTCCAGCGCACGAACACGATGCGCTTGCCGTCACGCGACCAGGAAGGGAACAGCTCGAACGCCGCTTCCTCGCGCGTCAGACGTCGCGGCGCGCCGTCCGCCACATTCTTCAGCCACAGACGTCCGAACGATTCGAAGACGACCTGGTTGCCATCCGGTGAGACGCTCGCGAAGCGCGCCATGTGCGTCTGAATCTCGTCGGGTGCCACCGGCACGTCGACGCGCGGCGGCTTCATCGCGGTGCGCGTTTCCTTGACGTGGAACGGGATGTCGCTCACTGCGCCGGAGGCAACATCGATGCGCTTGATGCCGCCGCCGGCCCAGAACACGACAGTCTTGCTGTCCGGCGTCCAGTCCATGTTCGGATACAGGCCGTTGATCGCCCACGTTTCCTGCATGTCGCGATCGAGGTCCATGTACAGCGGGCGCTCCCGGCCCGACACGAGATCCTTGACGAACAACGCCGTCTCGAATGTTTTCGGCGTGCGCACGCGATGCACGTACGCGAGCCAGCGACCATCCGGCGACGGAGTGGGGCGAACGCCACCGCCCGGCTCGCTGACCGCAGCTGCTGTTTCGCCGGTGGCGAGCTCGTAGCGCAGGATGCTGAACACCGACCTGTTCACGTCCTGCGCATACTCGAAGGTGTTACCTGGCGTGGTGTTCTGGCTGTAGTACAGATACTTCCCGTCGGGCGAGAACGCAGGCTCGCCGAGCTCCTTCTGGAACTCCTCGCCCGGGCGTTTGACGAGCTGCACGCCTTCGCCGCCGTCGAGGCTGTACAACCAGATCTCGCCGGTGCCGAGCGAGCGCCGTGTCGTGAAGTGCTTGCGGCCCGCGATGTAGCGGCCGCCCGGATGCCACACGGGTTCGTTCAGCAGCCGGAAATTCTCCTTCGAGATCTGCCGCGCGTTGCCGCCGTTCGCATCCATGACCCAGAGGTTGTCGCCGCCGCCGCGATCGGACGTGAACGCGATCCACTTGCCGTCGGGCGAATAGCGCGGCTGCATGTCCCACGCCATGCCGGATGCGAGCGAGCGCGCCTCGCCGCCCTCGATCGGCAGATCGTAGATGTCGCCGAGCATGTCGAAGACCACGCGCTTGCCGTCGGGGCTCACGTCGACGCTCATCCACGTTCCGGTATGCGTATCGATCGGAATGTCGCGGCGCTCGCCGGGCGGCGAGGAAACGTCCCATGCGCTCTTCTTGTCCTCCTGCTGGGCTGCGAAGGCGGAGGCGCTGAGCAGCATGAGTGCAGCAATCGATCGAAGCTTCATGAGGATCCTTTCTGGTCGAGCATCTTGCGGATGGCCACTTCGCCGAGTGGCGCGTGGCCGTGCACGCGCAGGCTCTCGGCCCACTCGCGTGCGAAATCACGTTGCAGGTAGATGTTGATGGCGGCGGTGACGCACATCGTGATCAGCGCGCCGAGCGAGGCCAGCGCCATGTCCTTGTGCGCGTCCCACACGTCGCCTTGCGTGCCCAGATACGCCTGGCCGAGATCGCCGCCGACGACGAGGGCTGCGCCCCATTCGATCAGCTCGTACAGCATCGAGCTCGACATGGTCAGATCGAGCGGCAGGAAGTAGCCCCAGAAGCCGCGCACGTTCGCGACCCGCAGGAACACTTCGCGAATCGGGTAGGCGAGCAGCAGGCCATAGGCGAAGTGCACCACGCGGTCGTAGTTGTTGCGCTCCCAGCCGAACACGGCGTTGAGAGAATGGCCGGTCAGCGAGCGCCACGCCTCGTCGTAAGGCACTTCGGCGTAGGTCCAGTGCGCACCGATCGTGTGCAGACAAAAGAAAACGAAGATCGTCGTGTACGAGACGCGCGAGAGCGGGAATTTACGGTGCGTGAAGACCAGCAGCGCGACGCCGGCGAACAGCAGCGCGTTCTCCAGCCACCAGTCGGAGCGGTCGAACGGATGGAACGCGAGCGCGATCCACAGCACCGCGAGAATTCCCGCCAGCGTTCCCAGATACACTTTGCGCGACAAGGCGTTGGCTCCGGCCCCGACCCGGCCCGGGAGTCTATGTCATCCGCGCCCCGCGAAGCACGGTGTCCGCCGGATGTATACTGCGGCCACTCCGGGGGCTGCATGAACTACGTCGAAGTCGCAATTCCCTTCTTCATCCTGGCGATGCTCGTCGAGTTCCTCTACGGCAAGCTCGCCAAGCGTCAGACCTATCGCCTCGCGGACACCGTCAACAGCCTGCAGCTCGGTACGCTGAGCCGGCTGGTCGACGTGCTGCGGCTCGGCTTCTCCGCACTGGTCTTCGGCGCGCTGGTGAAATGGCTCGGCGTGCAGCCGTGGTCGATGGATTCGGCCTGGCAGTGGGTCGCGGCATTCGTCGCCTACGACTTCTGCTACTACTGGAAGCATCGCTTCGGCCACGAGTGGCGCATCATGTGGGCCTCGCACATCGCGCACCACCAGAGCGAGGAGTTCAACCTCAGCACGGCGCTGCGCCAGACCGGCACCGACTACATCGGCTTCGTGTTCTACATTCCGCTGTTCCTCGCCGGCGTGCCGGCCGCGGCGGTAGTGACCGTCGGCAGCCTCAATCTCATCTACCAGTTCTGGGTGCACACGGAGCACATCCGCAGGCTCGGTCCGTACGAATGGATCTTCGTCACACCCTCGAACCATCGCGTGCATCACGCGCGCAACCCCGAATACATCGACCGCAACTACGGCGGCGTCTTCATCCTGTGGGATCGCCTGTTCGGCACGTTCCAGGACGAGCGCGAGGACGTGCCCTGTGTCTACGGCATCACCACCGGACTGAAGAGCTGGAATCCGCTGTGGGCGAACCTGCATTTCTGGCTCGACACGGCGAAGCTCGCATGGCGTACGCGCAGCTGGGGCGACAAGCTGCGCATCTGGTTCAAGCCGCCCGCGTGGCAGCCCGCCGATCTCGATCCGCACCAGAAGGTCGATCCCGATTATCCGAAGTTTGACCCGCCCGCGAGCCGCTACGTGCGCGGCTATGTCTTCGTGCAGTACTGGATCCTCACGTTTGCTTCGCTGTGGTTGCTGCAAGTGGAGAAGACGCTGCCGCGCGCGTTCGTGCTGCTGGTGTTCGCGTGGATGTGCTATTCGCTCTTCGTGCAGGGCGCCGCGCTCGAAGGGCGCGCGTTCGCACGCAAGCTCGAGTGGCTGCGCGTCGCTTTGACCCTGGCGCTGGCCGCGACCGCCTATCTCGTGTGGCCGCAGGCTCTCACGACCATTGCACTAGCGATGGCCGGCTACGCCGCCCTCAGCGCTCTCGCATTCCTGGTCGAGGCAGGTAATCATGACAACGATCGGAACACCGCTCGCGCCTTCGGCTAGCCGCGTGATGCTGCTGGGCTCGGGCGAGCTCGGCAAGGAAGTCGCGATCGAGTTGCAGCGGTTTGGCTGCGAAGTGATCGCCGTCGATCGCTATCCGAATGCCCCCGCGATGCAGGTCGCGCACCGCTCGCACGTGATCAACATGCTCGACGGCGCGGCGCTCGCTGCTGTGATCGAGCGCGAACGGCCGCAACTGATCGTGCCGGAAATCGAAGCGATCGCGACGCCGACTTTGCAGGAGCTCGAGAAGAAGGGCTTCACAGTGATCCCGACCGCGCGCGCCGCGCGGCTGACGATGGATCGTGAAGGCATCCGGCGGCTCGCGGCGGAAACGCTCAAAGTGAAGACTTCGCCGTATCGTTTCGCGGACTCGATGGCCGAGTACCGCGACGCCATCGGCGAGCTGGGCATGCCGTGCGTCGTGAAGCCGGTCATGAGCTCGTCGGGTAAGGGTCAGAGCGTGGTGCGCACGCAGGCGGACATCGAGCGTGCGTGGGAGTACGCGCAGCAGGGCGGCCGGGCGGGCAAGGGCCGCGTCATCGTCGAAGGATTCATCAGGTTCGACTATGAGATCACGCTGCTGACCGTGCGCCACGGCGGACAGACGACGTATTGCGAGCCGATCGGCCATCTGCAGATCGATGGCGATTATCGCGAGTCGTGGCAGCCGCAACCGATGAGCGCGGCGGCGCTCGCCGAGTCGCAGCACATCGCGAACGCCGTCACTACGGAGCTGGGCGGCAATGGCATCTTCGGCGTGGAGTTGTTCATCGCCGGCGACGAGGTGTACTTCAGCGAAGTTTCGCCGCGGCCGCACGACACGGGACTGGTGACGCTGATCTCGCAGGATCTTTCGGAGTTCGCGCTGCACGCCCGCGCGATCCTCGGCTTGCCCATACCCGTCATTCGTCAGCGCGGACCGTCTGCGTCGTGTGCGTTGCTCGTCGAGGGCGACTCGAACAACGTGCGTTTCGAGAACATCGATCGCGCGCTGACCGAACCCGATACCGCGATTCGCCTGTTCGGCAAGCCGGAGGTGCGCGGTCACCGGCGCATGGGTGTGTCACTCGCGATCGGCGGCACGATCGACGAGGCGCGCGCCAAGGCGCGCAAGATGACGGCGACGTTGCTCGAAGGCGTGAAGTGCGGGTGAGCGCTCTTCACAAGAGTTCGACGGTGTTCTCCGGCAACTCGATACCTTGCTCCAGCTTCGGCAACAGCTGATACAGCATTTCTGGATTCTGTCGCAGCCCCGCGCCGTCGAGGTAATGCCACTCGCCGCCTTTGACGGGCCGGATGGCGATCATGAAATTGGTGGACTTCGCCTTCTTGCCCTGCACTTCCATCACCGCGGACTTCGGGACGAAGCACACTTCCTCGTCGCCAGCCGGGTAAGTCCTGGTCGGCGTGCCGACCGTCGAGCTCAGGAATTTGACGCCGCTCTGCGGGAGCTGCGTGACCGCCTGGCGCGTGATCTGCTCGAAACTCTCCTTGCCGCCCATCAGAGCGTGCAGCGAAGGATGAGTCTTGGTGATGAACGGCTCAGGATCGCCGCGCTCGAGGGCAGCCGTGAGCGCGGCAATCTCGGCCCGCAGCTTTTCAGCATCCGCAGCACTCAGCGTTCCGGCGAACGCGGCAGCGGTCAGCGAGAAACACAATGCAACGATGGCTGCGATGTTCTTCATGTGCTGAATCCTTTGAATCATTCGTCAGGTGTCGCGGATCCACACTTCGTGCGTGTGCTGAGTGTCGAGGTATTCGCGCACGGCGCTGATCTTGCCCTCGCGGAACTCCATGAGGAAGTGATATTCCTGCCGGTACTGTCGACCGTTTTTCAGGTCGCCCGACGAGACGACCTCCAGCGCGACGCGATTTCCCTCCGCGACGGAAGAGAGCACGGTCATGCGCAGCCCGGTCGAGAGTCCTTCGATCATGCGCCGGAACAGCCGGCCGATGCGTTCTCTGGTGTAGACGCCAGCCATCGGCGCCAGCTCCTTCTTCCCCGGGATGCGCCACGTCGCATCGTCCGTCATGAGCGCGAGGACACCGTCGATGTCGCTCGCCGAGAAGAGATCGAAGAAACGCTGCGCGGTGGCCCTGTTGCGATCCGTGTCCATGACGTCAGCGTTCCGCGCTCCTGACGAGGACTACCGTGCCGGCGATGAAATCGTCCACGGCCCGGCGCTTGCTGTTGAACAGCATCGTGACGAACTCTCCCCACATCCAGATCTGCGTCAGGACTACGACGACCTCATACCACGCTGGCGCCAGGGCAACCATGCGCAGGCTTCGTTGCACATAGCGGAGAGAAAAGTACTCCTGGTCACTCATGCTCAGGATGGCGATGGCGAGCGCGATCGACGAGAGCGCCGTCAGTACGAACAGGACAGCGTAGCGAAGCGCGGCTGCCCTGGAGGTGATCGTGGCGCCGCTCACCATCGCGATCCTCATTCGGAGCAACAGCTTGCCGGGCGTGCCGCCGTACCTTGCGACCAGGTAGACGTGAAACCACAGGCTGACGAGCAGACCCCCAACCATCCAGCCGAAGTAGAGCATGCGGGACTGCTGGCCGAGGAGATAGGCGACTCCCGCCAGCGGCACCAGGATCAGGGCATCGATCCAGTACGCTCCGAACCTGCGCCAAAACCCGGCGTATTGCAGCACCTCGTGCGAGTCGCGGGACTCGGGCTCGACGGCGTCGAGCTGGGCGGCGGGCGGCGCGTAGGGGTTATGCATGGCCGCAGCAACTTACTTCCGCGCCGTCCGTACGGTCAACAGACATGAAAATGCATGCGCGCCTTCCTTGGCACGCATGCACCGGGAGCCGAATATGACAAAAGCTACTGGAACGCGACCGTGACAACTCCGAACAGGCCGGAGGTTTCGTCGTTCGGTCCCGCGGCGTAGAAGAGTGCGTTGCTCTTCTGCGCGAGGATTCCGTTGCCGAACTGAATCGCCCACAGGCCGTCGATGTGCAGCTTGGCGCCATTCGCACCGCGCAGCGCGCCGAGGAACACGCCGGTGCGTGGCGCGAACGCGTTGATCGTGCCGTCGCCGAGATTGCCGACCAGCAGCGCGCCGCCGAACTTGCCGAAGCTGTCCGGCGCGAGCGCGAGTCCCCACGGCGCATTCAATACGCCCCGCGTCGCGACGCGGCGAATCAGCCGGCCGTCAGGATCGAACACATTCACGTAGCCCAGACCGGGAGCCTGCACCTCTTCGTCGCCGCCCTCGGCTTGCTTGGCGTACGTCACGTAGATGTCGCCATTGATCGCTTGCACGCCGAACGGTGCGAAGTTCGACGGTATGAACGGATCGACGAAACGCCGCGCCTGCAGCTCGACTTTCGTAAACGTGCCGTCGAACACATCGATGCGACGCTGCCGGAAGTTCGCTGCGTACAGCAGGTGCGTCGTGCCGTTGCCGCCCAGCGCAAGACCGGTGTAGACGGACTCATCCGTATCCGTCGCTCCCTTTGGCACGAACACGGCGTTGTTGACGTCGACGTTCGGCGCCCAGCCGGCGAGGTTGCCTTGCTCGGTCGCGAAGATGAAGCGGGCCGGCCCGGACACGCCGCCCTTGGTGACGACGAAATCCGCACCGCCGGAGAAGACGATGCCCGTCGGGTTGCCCTTCGATGCGTCGGGCCCCGGTACGGCGACGATCAGCCGCTGCGGCTGCGGCGAGGGCTGGCCGTTGCCGTCGTAGAGAACCGAGACGTTGCCGTCCGCGGAGTTGACCCAGGCGAAGCCTGTAGGATTGAAGGCAATGCCCCAGGCATTCACCAGATTCCGGTCGAGAACCCGCGCGTGCAGGCCCCCGTTCGAGACCAGCGGCGTGTTGCGATAGAACTGCTCGGCGTCGGCGGCGCCCGCGACGATGCTCAAAGTCGCGGACGCAAGCAACACCCGCAGCGAAACGGATGCGGTGTTCATCTCGGTTACTCCTGGGAAAACGAGTCTTGCAGAAAGTGCCAGGCGAGCTCGCGTTGATCGTGCGCGAGTGAGTGACCGCGACCGGCGCGGCGGTTCTGCGGGCGCGATTACGAAATGTTTATCGGTGCCTGCGACGTTGTCGTGTCATCGGCGAACCAGCGCATCCGGTACGCGTTGATCGCGGTCCGGCCGAGGCGCCGCACCAGCCGGTTGTTGACGATGATGCCGACCGGCGCGCCGACGATCGGCAGCAGCTGGGCAAGTTTTGCAAGGTCGATGTAGTCGCGATACTCCTGCTGAAAGGAGCGCCAGTCGAACGCGTCGAGCGAATCGGGCAGCTGCTCGCTGTAGGTGCGCCAGTTGCTCATCCTGCGATAGACGTCGAGGCGATGCGCATCGCTCGAGAACGCGAGCTGGAACACGTGCAGCAGGTAGATGCGCTCCTTGTAGTCCTGACCGGCGAAGCCGTACAGCGAGCCGATGTCGAACAGCAGCTTGAGCTTGATGCTGAGCAGAAGCGGGAAGTCCGCCAGCCCGAGGAAAAATCCACCCGCGCCGGTGACGCCGCCTTCGATTGCAGCGGTGCGGCTGTAGTTCTCGATCTTCTCGTTCACCAGTATCTCGCGTTGCGAGAGCGTGCGGCCGTGCAGCGGCGCCGGCGCAGTGAAGGTCGATCCGGCAATCACCGCACGCGTCATCTGTTTGATGACCGTCGTGACGGTCTCGTGAACGCGCTCGGGAATCAGCTCGTTGATTCTTCGCTGCAGGCCGCGAGTCGCCTGGCTCCACAGGCCCGGCGGCGTGCTCATCTGCTCCTGCCAGCGGCGCAGCTCGGCGCGCGCCTGCCGCTCGTAGTCGTCGTGATGGAGGATCGGAAGGGCCATGGCGGTATGAGAACCGCCATGCCCATCACTTTCAAGTCAGAGCGAATCGAGAAACGCCAGCACCTGATTCTTCTGCGCGGTGCTGAGCGCGTCGTAACGGCCGCGGACGCCTGCGGCCTGGTTGCCATGGCGCGCGATTGCTTCCTGCTTCGTGAACGACAGGCCGTCGTGCATGAGCCGGTTGCGCGTCCGCAATGCCCACAGCGGCGCGGTGCGCATCAGGACGCTGGTCGCTGCGTACTCCGGTCCCGGGAGCACCGGGATGCCATCGCCCGTGCCGATGTCATGCGAAAGGAAATCGCTGTAGGGATGGAAGACCTTGTTTCCCAGCGCCAGCGGAATCCTGAAGGCGCCGCCGTTGATCAGCGTTCCGGCCCGCGCCGTACGCATCGTCGAGACGTGGCAGCCGTTGCAGCCGACCTGGTTGAAGAGCGCTTCGCCCGCGCGGACATCGCTCGTGATCCGGCCGCGAGAAGGCGCCTTGGTCGAGCGCATGAAGTTCGCGAACGCCTCGACGTCTTCGCCCTCGTCCTCGGGTTCCGGCACCGGGTCGAACCGCGTGCCGAAGCCGACGAAGCGGCCGCTCGAGGTGTTCTCGTCCGGGAACAGCGGGCTGGTGATGCCCATCTCATTCAGATACGCATCGGCTGAGAACGACTCCAGGCTCCGGTGCTGGTTCTTCCAGCCGAAGCGCCCGACGCCCATCGCGTTGCTGCCTTCCAGCGCGGGCACCATGACCGCCGTGCCGCGGATCTCCGCGGGCTGCGTGTCACGAATGGCCAGCAGCGTTTCGTTGGCGACGCATTCGATGAAGCCGTTGCCGAGCGTGTTGGTCGAGATGCGGAACGTGCGCACGTCGTCCTCGAAGGCGACGCGCTCGACGATCTCGGAGTTCGTGGCGCGCGAGTGGATCAGCGAGCCGCCGAGCGACTCGAAGAAGCCGCCGGACACATCCAGCCTGCCGGTGCGATGCTCGGCGACCTGGCTCGCGCCGCCGGTCACCACGTTCTGGTGGCATTCGGCGCAACTCTGTGCGTTGTAGGTCGGCCCGAGGCCGTCCGAGATCACTTCCACTTCTTCGAAGATGAAGCGGTTGTCGTTGAACGAGCGGTTCGGCACGACGGTGTCTTCATTGAGCGTGTCGTACTCCGGCCCCTGCCGCAGGAAGCCGTTGGTGCGATTGTCGAAGCCCGTGGGCGCTTCGCTGAAAAAATCCGCCTGCGTGACCGCAGTGGCAGACTGCTCCACCGGCATCGTCCCCGAATGCTGAAAGCGATCCGTCGCGCGGTTGTCGGCTGTCGAATCGAACCCCAGTAACAGCAGCGGCGCAGCAGTCACCGCGACCAGTGCAAACCTTGTAAGTGCTTGCATCACGATTCTCCCGGTTATCGTTGAGCAAAAGGATCCCGTCCCGCGCAGTGCGCGAGTTTTTTCCGTCGTTGATTTCTCCCCTGAAGCGCTGTCGGTGAGCAGCGTTGAGATCAGTGTCAGAACGCGCCGGAGACTGCGCCCATTCAACCAAGGGTGCAACGTGCGAATCTGGCGACGATTGAGATCGCTCACGCGGGAAAATTTAGTCGTGTCGGCGCAGCGCCGATGGCGATCGCGGCGCCGGTTAACCCTTTCGCCCGAAACCGGCGTCTAAAGCGATACGTCCTGGCCTCACAACAAGGGAGCACCCCGATGAGATCTCACCTGCGAGCCATTGTCCTCGGCGCGATCACGTCGCTCGCGATCATCGTCTCGCCTTGCGCCGGCGCCCAGAGCGAGTCGTCGTCGCCGGGCGGTGTGTCCGTCGAGAAAATGGTCGCCGCAGTCGCAAAGCGCACCGGGAAGAAATTCATCATCGATCCGCGCGTGCGCGCGGAAGTCACGGTGATCGGCCAGGAGGCGACGAGCGTGGACTACGCCACGATGCTGCTGATCCTGCACATTCACGGCTTCGCCGCGGTGGAGCAGGGCGGCTACGTGCAAATAATCCCGGACGCGAGCATCCGGCAGATGCCGTTGCCGCTGGCGACGGGCAAGGAGTCCTATCCGGACGGGGAGTACGTGAACAGGATCATCGTCGTGAAGAACGCGCCGGCGGCGCAGCTCGTGCCGCTGTTGCGGCCGTTGTTCCAGCAGTCCGCGCACCTGGTTGCATTCCCCTGCAAGAACACGCTGCTGATGGTGGACACCTACGCCAACGTGAAGCGCATCGAACAGATCGTGCGGACGCTGGATACGGGAGAGCCGTACACGCCGCCTTCGTGTGACGGAGAGAAGCCGTCAGGTTGAGCTCTTGCCCGGTCCGGCGTAGCCGAACAGGTACGCCGCGACCTTGCGCATCTGGATTTCTTCCGAGCCTTCGGTGATGCGATAGCGCCGGTGATGGCGGTAGATGTGCTCGAACGGTTTGTGGCGCGAGTAGCCGATGCCGCCGTGTACCTGCATCGCCCGATCGGCGGCTTCGCAGCACATGCGGTTCGCCCAGTAGTTGCACATCGACACCTTGTCCGAGAGCCGATGCTCGACTTCCGGGTGCGGCATCTGGTCCATCTCCCATGCGGTCTTGCGGATCAGCTGCCGCAGCATCTCGGCCTGCGTCGCCAGCTCGACCAGCGGCCATTGAATCGCCTGGTTTTCCGCGAGCGCCTTGCCGAACGGTTTGCGCTCGCGCGCATAGCGCACGCTTTCCTGGATGCAGTACACCGCCGCGCCGAGCGACGATGCGGCTTGTCGAATGCGATTCTCGTGCACGAATGCCTGCGCAATCGGCAGTCCGTGATCGATTGCGCCGAACACAGCTGAATCCGGCACCCACACGTTCGTCAGGCTGACGCGCGGATGATCGGTGGGCATGTTGAAGGTCCACAGGTATTCCTCGACCTTCACGCCCGGCGTCGCGGCCGGCACCAGGAATGCGCTGATCCCCTTGGCGCGGCCGGGCTCGCCGCTCGTGCGCGCGAATACGACGCAGTGTGTGGCGACGTGCATGCCTGTCGTCCACATCTTCTCGCCGTCGATGCGCCAGCCGTCGACGCCGTTGCGCGTCTCGCGCTTCGCGTGCGTTTCCATGTGAGTGGCGTCGGAGCCGTGCTGCGGCTCGGTGAGGCCGAAGGCGACGATGACTTTGCCGTCGAGACTGCCGCGGATGAATTGCTCCTTCTGCGCGTCGCTGCCGAAATCGCGCACCATCACGATGAACGGAAAGTTGCCGACCACCGAGTGCTCGTTCTGCAGGTCGTTGTGCAGCCCGAGGCCTTGCGCGGCCAGGTGCTCGCGAATCACCGCCATCCACAAGTTCGAGCCGCCATCACCGCCGTACTCGCGCGGCAGCGAGAAGCGATAGAAGCCGGCGCGATCCGCGCGGCGTCGCGCTTCCGCCAGCAGCTCTTCCCATTCGCGGCGCGGCAGGCCGCCGCCCTCGAAATCGGTGCGCGCCCATTCGCGGCGATGATCGAAGAAACGCTGGTTGTCGTTCTGCGCCTGGAGCGGCGCGATCTCCGCGGCGATGAACGCGTCGAGGCGTGCGAGATAGCTCACCAGGTCGGCCGGCAATGAGAAGTCCATGGCGTCAAGTCCCGGTTTCGCGCCGGTACGACGCGTACGTGGGTTGATCGATCGCAACCTTGGCGAGGGTCGTCGCCCACAAGTGCGCGGCGAGGCCAGGCGTTTGCAGAGTGAGATCGCCCGTCGCGATGCGATGGCTCAACAGCGCATTGAGGTCGGCGATAGACGCATCGGTGTGCAGAAGCGCCGTGAGCCTTGCGTGCTCGTCACGCTCCGCGGCGGGACGCAGCTCGAGCTCGCGTTTGACGACGTCCAGCGCGTTCGCTGCTACGCGCGCGTGAAACGAAGCGTGCCCCGACAGCTGCGGGACTGCGACCTCGCGCAGAAATGCGGCGGTGGCCTCGAGCAGCTCAGCAACTGTAGGCGGGTCCTGCATGGTGTCACCCTCGCGGCGCCAGCAGCCGCAACAAGTCCAGCTCACTCTCCGACGCGCGGCGCGAGATCAGCGCGCGCTCGATGCTCGTATCGCGTCCGCTGCGCAACCAGTTCGGCATGTCGGCGCACATCACGCCCCAACGCAGGCTTCCGAGCACGTCCCACCATTCGAGCCTTGCGCGGTCGATCGACAGGCCGCCCGCCGACTCGTAAGCGTCGAGCAGCTCTTCGCGCTCGCCGAAACCGCCGACGGGTTTGTCGAGCTCGCCGAACCGCCAGGGCGGTATGCACAGCCATGCGAGATCTTCGATCGGATCGCCGGAGTGCGCGAGCTCCCAGTCGAGCACTGCGTGCACACCTTGCTCGCCGACGATCAGGTTGCCGTGACGATAGTCGCCGTGTACGAGCACAGCGCTCGTTGCCGGCGGCAAGTGTTCGCGAAGCCAGCGGAACGCGAGCTCGAAGACGGGACGCGGAGTTTCCTGAGCGCGGTACTGCGAGTGCAGATGCTGGACCTGGCGTTGCGCGTCCAACAACGGCAAGTGCGGAAGTCGCGCGGCATCGACTGCATGAATCGCTGCGGCGATCTTGCCGAGGTCGCTCGCGAGTCGCGAGCGCACTGCTGCCAGCGCCGGATCGCGCAGAATCTTGCCGGGCAAGGTCGCACCGGCGATCCGCTGCATCAGAAATCCTTCGCCGAGCTCGTCTTCCGGCACGAGCACGTAGCGCACTTCCGGCACCGGCACGCCACAGCCGTGCACTGCTGACAGCACTTGTGCTTCCGCCTGGAGTGAGAGCACGCCCGGTCCGCGACCGACAGCGGAGCGCCGCAGGATGAGCGGCTCTGCGCCCGCATCGCGGACCGCATCGAGCGACCACGTTTCGTTGGTCGCACCCGCGGACAAGCGCGTGAGGTTCGCGACGTCCCGGATCCGCGGATCGAGCCGCGCCAGCACGCGACGCAAAGCTTCGCCGATTGCGGGATCGCGGCTGCTCATGTGATCGTATATACCTCAATGGGGGTGGACTGTGACGCAAAAACTCTTCGACCTGTCCGGCAAGGTTGCGCTGGTGACAGGCGGCAACGGCGGCATCGGGCTCGGCATGGCGGAGGGCCTGGCGCAGGCGGGCGCGAAGATCGCGATCTGGGGCCAGAACGCCGACAAGAACCGCATCGCCGAGGCGAAGCTGCGCGAGCACACCCGTGACGTGCTGGTCCAGCGCGTCGACGTGGCCGACGAAGAAGCCGTGACGAGCGGCATCGCGGAAGTGATCCGCACGATGGGACGGCTCGATTTCGTGGCCGCCAATGCCGGCATCGGCGGCGGCGGCCGCTCGTCGTTCGACGAGACGACGACCGAGCAGTGGCGTCGCGTCACCATGACCAATCTCGACGGCGTGTTCTGGACGCTGCGCGAGGCCTGCAAACACATGATGGCGCGCGCCGCGGGCGGCGATCCGGGCGGCTCGGTGGTTGTCACGTCATCGACGTCGGCGATCCACGGCGCGCCGCGCAACCAGGCCTATGCGTCCAGCAAGAGCGCAGTGATCGCGATGATTCGCGGCATCGCCGTCGAATACGCGCGCTACGGAGTGCGCGCCAACGCGATCCTGCCGGGCTGGATCCGCACCGACATGACCGCCACGCTGGTCTCGTGGGATAAATTCAACGAGAAGGCGATCGGTCGGGTGCCGATGCGCCGCTGGGGCGAGCCCGAGGATTTCGCCGGCATCGCGGTGTACCTGGCCTCGGACGCGTCGCGCTTCCACACCGGCGACAGCTTCGTCATCGACGGCGGCTACACCATCTTCTAGATCCCAAGATTTCTTAAGAAACAGGCGGCAGGACGCGGGATCGCCGATACTGCCGCCATCCGTGCAGTGGGGAGAACAAACCATGATCAGGCAAATGACGCTGTGGGCCGCCGTGACGATTCTGGGCTTCACCCGGATCGCGTGGGCGGACGGGCTCAGCACGCAGGACTACATCGACATCGAGCAGCTGTACGCCACGTACAACCATGCGATCGACGCGGGCGACGGCGAGGCCTGGGCCGCGACGTTCACGCCTGACGGCACGTTCAACAAGTTCACCGGCCACGACCAGCTCGTCGGCTTCATCCAGCAGTGGAAAGAGAAGATGAGCGGCGCCAACCGCCGTCACTGGAATACCAACCTGCGGATCGTGCCGAGCAAGGACGGTGCGAGCGCCTCGGTGTTCCTGATGCTCGTGGACGTGACGACCAAGAGCATCATCGCCACCGGCATGTACAACGACACGCTGGTGAAGACTGCGAACGGTTGGCGCTTCAAGACGCGCACCACCAAGATGGACGCGGCGCAGCCGCCGCCCGCAGCTCCGCCCGCGCCGGCTGCACCGCCGCCGCCGAAACAATAGGAATTCCAGCCTTGAACGAGTGGCTGCTGAAGTTCGGCGAGAGCATCGGCGCGACGTGGTTCAGCGTCGCGCTGCACGAGTCGTTCTACATGTACGGGTGGATCGAATCGCTGCACGTCATCACGCTGATGGTCAGCCTCGGCATGCTGATCGTGATCGATCTGCGCATGCTCGGTCTGTGGCTCAAGGACGTGCCGGCATCGAAGATCGCGGAGCGGCTCGATCGGCCGATGCTCATCGGCTTTTCGATCATGGTCGTCACGGGCGTGCTGCTGTACGTCGGCATTCCAATCCGCACGACGCAAAGCCTGTGGTTCCGGATCAAGGTGATCCTGCTGGTCGCGGCGTTCATCAACGCGTGGCTGTTCCGCAAGCACATGCAGGCTTCGGTCGGTACCTGGGACGCGGCGCCGGTGCCGCCGCGTCGCACGCGCATCGCGGCCGCGTTGTCGCTCACGCTGTGGGCGAGCGTCATTACCTGCGGCCGCTTCATCGCCTACGACTGGTACGACTGCGGCCAGGACAACCCGGCGTTCGTCGACTGGGCGGCCGGCTGCGTCGCCGGTGAAGAGGGAGGGCAGCACGGATGAGCCTGCTGTCGTATTTCGAAGCGCTCGAGGCATCGCCGATCGGCGTGTTCGTCAAGGACAAGGCCGCGACGTTCGCGTGCATCGAGGCCGTGCACCTGATGGCGCTCGCGTTGCTGGGCGCGGCCGTAGTGAGCTCGGATCTGCGGTTGTTGAACGTCGTGCTGCGCGACGTGCCGTCGAACAAGGTTACGGAGCAGGCTCACCGCTGGTTCAAAGTGGCGCTCGTCGTGCTGCTCGTGACGGGCTTCTTCATGCTCGCCGGCGTCGCGACCAAGTGCTATCACAATCCGTTCTACTGGGCCAAGATGATCACGCTCGGGATCGGCATCGTGTTCGTGTTCGCGATCCGCCAGCCGCTGCTGCGCAAGGATCACGCGCAGCTCAATCCCTGGACGCTCAAGCTCATGGCCATGGCGTCGCTGTCGATCTGGTTCCTGGTGGCGGCATCAGGCCGCTGGATCGGATTTTCGGGCTAGCGGTGCCGGGAGAGAAAAAGAGCGAAAAGTCAGCACTGCAGCATTTGATGAGCTGTTGCTCTGGATCAAAGGCTTGGTCTGGATGCTGCGGTGCTCAGTTTCCGGCGTTTTTCTCTACCGGCACCACTCTACAAAGAGCCGGCGAGTTTGACGGTCGCGACGACGTCGATGAGCTGCAGCACCCAGTACACCGCGGCGGCGAGCAGGATCGCGGCGGATGCGCCCACCGCGATCTTTTCCTGCGTGCTCAGGTTCGCCAGCGTCATTGCTTCTCGGTCTGATCCGAGCCGTCTTTCGGCGCGCCGGTGCCGGAGGAGCCCATGAACAGCTTGCGGCCGTCCGGGAACGTCACGTCGCGGCCGTTGGCGCGACACTTGGGCTTGCACAGGCCGTCCTTCGACTGGTAACCGCGCACCACGAGCTCGGTGCCGATCGCCAGCGAATCCTTGGTGATGCCCCGGCGCAGCAGCGTGTTCGGCGTGCCGCCTTCGACCATCCACTTGGTGATCGTGCCGTCGGCGTTCTTGTTCTCGATGTGGATCCACGCGTGCGGGTTGATCCATTCCACGCGCGTCACCGGTCCGCGCAGGTTCACCGGCTTGTTCGCGTCGAACTCCGCCGCGAACGCGTGGTGCGCGAGCGCGGAGGCGCCCCCCAACAGAGCCGTGGCCATCGCGGCGCCGGCGGTCACCAACAACTTCATGCGCATGTGCACGTACCTCTTACTTCTGCTCTTTCGGCGGTGCGGGCTGCGTCGGCTTCTTGCGGAGCTCGCCGTACATCAGCTCCTCGACGAATTCGACACACTTGAACTGCATCAGCTGGGCGTTCGGCTCGACGCGGCGATACAGCGGCATGCTGATCTTCCACGGGCGCGAGAACGTCTTCGGATCCTCGATCGTCGCCTCGTACCACAGGTGGTCCGGGCCCTTCGGCGTCCAGCGCTCGGTGACCTTGAGCGAATCGCTGTGATGGTTGCCGGCGCGATCGAACCAGGTCTGGTCGTTGAAGCCGGTGACCGTGATCACCAGCGTGTCGCCGTCCCACTTGCCGACGGACTGACCCATCCACGAGTCGGCGGGCGGCGGTCCGGGGTCCTTCATATAGATGTTGCGGACGGCGCCGGCGTACTCGTACGCGAAGAACACATAGTCCTTGCTCTGGAAGATCTGGAACGGATACGGCATGTAGTTGGCGCGCGGCACGCCGGGCAGGTAGCACTTGATCTCGGGATCCGAAGTCAGCCAGTCCTTCTGGTTCTGCTTCTTCTTCTCGAGCGCGGCCGGCAGGTACGGGATCGTGTCGCCGTCGACGATGCCGAGACCGGCGGGCACCGCGCCCACCGCACCCATCTTCACGATCTCAGGCGCCGGCACCGGCACGAACTGGCCGGGCACCAACGCCAGCGCAGCCTTCGCCGCATGCGGCTCGATATCGAAATTGGCGGTATTGAGCGCCTGCCAGATGCCATTCAGGTCGGGTTTGCCGTCCTTGGTGCGCGGTCCTTTGGCCGGTGCCGCAGCTGCCAGGGCGCTGGTCGCGAAAACAGCGGCCGCAGTGAGCAGCAGCGCGCGTGAGATAACTCGCATCGTTTGGTCTCCCCCCAAGTGCGGCGATAAAACAATGAGCCCTGATAGGCTGTCAATACGGCGGACAGTCTGAAGGGCGAACGCCTTGAATTGTGTGGAGAATCGTCAGACCGCAGCGACTATCCAAAGGCCCTAAAGAGCACTCTCATGAGAAAGATCACCTGGGTTCCACTGTGCGCAATCGTTGTTGCCGCATGCGGCGCGTCTCAGGACGAGAAGTCGGCGCCGGCAGGCGCCGCCGCCGCGCCGCCGTTTCACACCACGCTGACCACGAAGCAGCTGATGAGCTGGATCATCGATCCGAACGCGACGGCGATCTGGAATTCGGTCGGCAGCATCACGACCGAGAAAGGCACCGAAGAGAAACATCCCAGGACGGACGAGGAATGGGCGACCTTCCGGAACGCCGCCGCCACCCTCATCGAATCCGGCAACCTGCTGATGCTCGACGGGCGCGCCGTCGACAACGATCAGTGGATGGCCACGTCACGCGGCATGGCGGACGCGGCAGCGACGGTGCTGGAAGCAGCCGAGGCGAAGGACGTCGAAGCCTATTTCGACGCTGGCGGTGCGCTATACGAAGCGTGCACCGCCTGTCATTCGAAGTACCTGGTCGGGCCGGGAGCCAGCCAGAAGCCGTAAGGCTCTAGGGCTTGTACGCCGCGAACTCTTCGCGGCTGAGCAGGCCGTCCTTGTTGGCATCCAGGCTCTTGAAGGCCACGAACAGCGCGTCGTTCTCCGCGGCTTCGTTCAGGCTCACCTTGCCGTCGCCGTTCTTGTCGAGCGATTCGAAGGTCGGCGCGGCGCCCTCCGCGGCGAGCGCGCCGGCGGCGAACAGGCCGAGAACGACAGCGATCTGAATGCGGATCATGGGAAACCTCCTGCGGGTTATGCTCGCGCATGGCCAAAGACATCAGTCAGGCAGTGCGGGAAGTATGCCTGTGGTTCCCTGAAAGCACCGAAGTCATCTCGCACGGCTCGCCGGACTTTCGCGTCCGCGGCAAGACGTTCGCGACCTACGTGATCAACCATCACGGCGACGGGCGGGTCGCGCTGTGGCTCAACGCGCCCTCCGGTGCGCAGGAGCTGTACACGAAGGAAGAGCCGAAGCACTTCTTCGTGCCGCCGTACGTCGGGCCGCGCGGCTGGCTCGGCGTGCAGCTGGACAAGGGGATCTCGTGGAAGCGCGTCGCGAAGCTGGTGCGCGAGGCGTATGAGAAGGTCGCGCCGCCGGCGCTGACGAAGAAGCTCGGCAAGACCCTCGAGATCCAGCCGCCGACGAAAGCGCTGAGCGCGGCGCAGATCGATCCGATGCAGTCGAAGCGCGCGCAGTCCGTGTTGAAGACGATGCGCCGCATCTGCCTGGCGTTGCCCGAAACGTCGGAGGACAAGCAGTTCGGTTTCCCGGTGTGGCGCGCCGGCAAGAAGACTTTCGCGCAGGCTTATCAATATCGCGAGCAGGACAAGCTGCGCATCGCGTTCTGGGTCGGCGTCGAGCAGCAGTCGATGCTCACCGGCGACGAGCGCTACGAGATTCCGAAATACATGGGCCACAACGGCTGGATCGCGCTCGACGTGAGCAGGCGACTCGATGAAAGCGAAGTGAGCGAGCTCGCGCTGTTCAGCTACCGACACTTCGCGCTGAGGCGCATGCTGCAGCAGCTGGGCGAACCGTGACCTCGGCGCGTTGCTCCGCGATCTCCGTCTGCGGCAGCCGCAGCTCGAATCCGTAAACGACCAGCAGCGACCAGGCGGACCACGTGATGAGCGTGACGCCGACCATCTCCATGAACTCCTCGACTTCGACCTGCGCCAGGAACAAGCCGCCGTGCTGCGCGCCGGCGGGCAGCATGTTGGCGACGAGCTCGACGACCAGCGCGCCGGTGAACATCACGATGAAGCCGACGATCACCAGCAACAGCGCACTCGGGGCGCGCGCGAGAAAGATATGACGCGTGCCGCGCACCACAGTCACCATCGCGGCGATCGCCGGAATGCCGACGAGGAACGGCCACAGTCCCGTGCTCCACAGCGCGCTGCCTTGCCGCGATCCGTGGCTCATGAGCGAGTCGGCGATGAAGCCCAGCCGCTCGTGGATCTCCGCGATCTCGTCGATCGAGAACGTGATGCATGCGAGCGCCAGCAGGGCGATGCTGAACGCGCCGCGCATGCGGCTGCGCCAGGCGTGGAAGGCGAACAACGCGAACATGGTGCCGGCGCAGAGCCACTGCATCGACGAGTACCACGTCGGCACAGTGCTCTCGGTGTCCAGGTTGAAAATGTTGCTGAGCCGCGGGAAGGGACGACCGGCCGCGTAGTCGACGACCGGAATGAGCGCGAGCACGATGTCTGCCGCGAACAGCATCGCGATCAGAAGCGGGACTCCTCGCAGAGCGGCGCGCATTGAGTCGCTAACGCGCGCGTTGCAGATTCGTTCCGGTTTCGTGACAGAGAATTGCCGCAGGGGGAAGAGATGATGGACTACACGTTGCTCAGCGTCGCTGCAGGCGAACAACGCGAGCGTTTCCTGCCACTGTTGTTGCTGGCGGATGAATCGCTGGAGCAAGTGCGTTCTTACATGCAGCGTGGCGATCTGTTCGCATTCGCCGATCGCGAGGGCGAGGCTGTCGGCATTGTTCTGACAATCCCGGACGAGCACGGCAGCGTGGAGCTGAAGGCGGTGGCCGTGGATGCCGCTCGCCAGAATCTCGGGATCGGCCGGCGCATGCTCGCCGCAGTGCTCGAGGAATTGCGTCGCCGCGGCGTGCGGCGCGCGATCGTTGGTACCGCGAATGCCGGCATCGGCCAGCTTGCGTACTATCAGAAGGCGGGCTTCCGCCTGTTACGCATCGAACGCGATTTCTTTTCGCCGGCGCGCGGGTATCCCGCTGTCATGGAAGACAACGGGATCCGCCTGCGCGACATGGTGTGGATGGATCTGGATCTCAGTTGAGATCTTTGTAGGTCTCGATGACCCGCGAGACGATGCCGTACTCGATCGCTTCCTTCGGGCTCATCCAGAAATCGCGCTCCATGTCCGCGATCACTTTGTCGTACGACTTGCCGGTCTGCTTGGCGATCGTGCGCGCGATGCGCTCGCGCGTACGCAGGATTTCCTTCGCCTGGATCGCGATGTCCGTCGCCGGACCGCCCGCGCCGCCGGCCGGCTGATGGATCATGAAGCGCGTGTTCGGCAGGCACACGCGTCGCTCTTTCTCCGCGGCGAGGAAGATGTGCGTGCCCGCGCTCGCGACCCAGCCAGTGCCGATCGTCGTGACCGGCGCGCTGATGAAGCGAATGGTGTCGTGAATCGCGTCGCCCGATTCGACGTGTCCGCCCGGCGAGGAGATCAGCATGCGGATCGGCGCGTCGGACTGCGCCGCCATCGCCACCAGGCGCTCGCACGTGGCGCGCGCGGTCTGGTGATTGATGTCGCCGAAGATGAAGACGAAGCGCGACTTGAACGACAGCTGGTCGGTGATGCTTTCCGGACGCTGCTCGGGGCGCTCGGGCTTGTCGTCGTTTCCGTCGTCGTACAGGGGCATGGGCTGATCCTCGGGAAAGGGCGCACAGTCTAAAGCAGTGCCAGCACGTTGCGCACTGTGATCACCATCAGCACCAGCGAGGAGGCCGCGAACACCATGAAGCGCACCGGGACGAAATTCGAGGTGCACTGAATCAGGGAATGGACGATGCGCAGGCCGACATAACCCCAGGCCAGGCCGACGTTGAGCGGATCCGCAACCCCGGCCAGGTGCGTGTACAGGGCCAGCGCGTAGAACACCGTCGGCTGCTCGTGGAGGTGGTTGTAGTTGTCCGCGATCTGCTGGACCGAAACGGGCAGGGGATCGAGGTCGCCCTTGCGCTTGATGCGCCCCGGATCGATGCCGGCGGCCCGCATGGCCGGCAGGCGGGTGGCGTACAGCCAGAACCAGATCACGAAGGTCCACACGATCAGCGCGAGCATGGGCGTCAGCATCGTCGTCTGCATGGGCGTTCTCCTTCTGGTTTATTCTTGCTCCTATTATGACGACACAAATGCTGTTTCGGGACGATGCCTACCTGAAGACCGCCACCGCGCAGGTCGTCGCGGCCGGCGAGCGGGGCATCGAGCTCGATCGCACCCTGTTCTATCCGCTCGGCGGCGGCCAGCCGGGCGATACGGGCGTGTTGATCCGGTCCAACGGCGAGCGGATCGTCATCGCGGATACGCGCAAGGGCGAGACGTTCGACAGCGTGCTGCACATTCCCGCGCCGGGTAGCGCGCTCCCCGAACCCGGCGAGCAGCTGACGCTGGAAATCGATTGGGATCGCCGCTACGCGCTCATGCGCCTGCACACGGCGCTGCACGTGATGTCGTGCGTCGTCGTCGCCCCGGTGTCCGGCGGCAACATCGCCGCCGACAAGGCGCGGCTCGATTTCGACATCGATATGAATCTGCTGAACGCCGAGCGCATCGAGCAGGGGACGAATGAGCTGCTGGCGCGCGGCATCGCGACGGAAACGGTCTGGATCACGGACGAGGAGCTCGAGGCGCGACCCGAGCTGGTGAAGACCATGAGCGTGCAACCGCCGCGCGGCGCGGGCCGCGTACGACTGCTGCGGATTCCGGGGATCGATCTGCAGCCGTGCGGCGGCACGCACGTCGCGAATATCGGCGAGATCGGCGCGATCAAGGTCGTGCGCATCCGCAACGAAGGCAAGCGCAACAAGCGCGTCGAGATCACCCTCGCCTGATTACAGCTCGCGTCGCAGCTGGTCGATCTGCGCGGCAACCCCGTTCATTGCTTCGGGCCGGTAGCCCGCATCCTGCTGCCAGCGCTTCAGCACGCTGTCGTGAATCGTGTCCGTCGCCGCGACCTTGCGCGATGAGCGCGGCAGCATCTTGAACGGAGATTTCGCCCACGGCTGGTGGATCGCCGGGGCAATCAGCGGCTCAGGTGTGTACGTGAGCGGCGTGGCCAGACGCACGCCGACTTCCGCCAGCTGCTTCATCATCCAGTCGAGCGCGATGTCCGACAGTCGCGATTCCGGCATCGCATAGCCGCCGCCGACGTCGGCGTGCGCGCCGATGAACCATACTTGCTTGATGCCAGCGCGCGCTTCCCATGCAGTCACGGGAAAATCCATGCGCAGCTCGTCTACCGCCATGGCGTGGAAGCCGTTCTGCACCTTGTCGCTCAGGCGCGTGTCGACGAAGCGAAACACGTCGTAGCGCTTGTCCGCCGCGTACGCGGGAATGCCCATCGAGCCGACGGTGTCCCACACGGCGACCGACTTGATCGGGACGTTGGCGATCAGCTGATCGGCGTCGAGCTGGCGCGCGAAGAAGCCGCCGACGAAGTTCAGCATGTTCGTCGCCATGTCCGTGAGCTTGCCGGCGCCGTGCAGCGACACGTTCTTGCATTTGCACCAGGCCGCGACGCCGAGCCGATACGCTTCGTTCTTGTCGGAGGCATCGTACTTCGCGCGGTTCAGCAGGCCGACGCTCGAGATCATTCCGGCGAGCGCACGCGCCGTGTAGGCGCCGCGGCTGAAGCCGGCGATGTGGATCTCGTCGCCCGGGTCATACACGCGCGAGATGAACGTGTAGCCGCGCACGATGCGTGCGATCACGCCCATGCCGAACATTCCGCCCATCGCCTTCTTGAGGAAGCTGTCGGAGTCGCCGACGCCATGCATGTACTTGGCGATCTGCACCGTGCCGCCGGCCGCGTCGCGCAGCTCTTTCTCCTGCTCGTCATGCAGTGCCAGCGTCTCGGGGGTGACGCGGCCCGCGAGGTTGGCGAAGAGCTTGACGACGTTCGTGACCTGCGCGCCCTGCAACTCGCCCTTGTTGTCGGCGGAGTCCATCGGCGCGACGCCAGTCTGCTCCTCCGGTCCGTTCCAGGTGCCGTCGGCACAGAACACGATTCGTTTCGGCATGGCGGATCTCCTGCGCGGGCGACTACAGCGCGCACGGTACGTCTTACGCCCCGTCGCGCCGGAAAGCGATGGTCCAAAGGTCGGGATCGTTCGCGCCGGCCAGGCGTTGCGTTCGTGTCCGGACGCGATGGAGCAACTTCGATGGCGAAAGTACTCGTTCTTTACCAGTCTTCCCACGGTCATATGGAGCAGATGGCGAACGCTGCCGCGGAGGGTGCGCGCGGCGCAGGCGCGCAGGTCGCGGTGAAGCGCGTTCCCGAGCTCATGTCGGAGGATGCCGCGCGCAAGGCCGGCATGAAGTGGGATCAGCCGGCGCCCTGGGCGAAGCCCACGGAGCTGCCCGAGTACGACGCGGTGATTCTCGGCATTCCCACGCGCTACGGGCGCATGGTCGGAGCGATGGCGCACTTCTGGGATCAGACCGTCGAGATCTGGTCGAGCGGCAAGATGGTGGGCAAGGTCGGCGCGGTCATGTCCTCGACGGCGACGCAGCACGGCGGGCAGGAGATGACGCAGTTCTCCGGCATCGCGAACCTGCTGCACTTCGGCATGATCATCGTCGGCCTGCCGTATGCGTTCACCGAGCAGATGACGCTGGACGAGATCGTCGGCGGCTCGCCCTACGGCGCCTCGACGATCAGCGGCAGCAAGGGCCAGCGCCAGCCGAGCGAGAAGGATCTGGCAGGGGCGCGCTACCAGGGCAAGCGGGTCGCCCAGATCGCCGAGCAACTCGTTCGCGGCTAGACTTCGGTGCATGAGCACTGACAATCCGATCGAACTCGTCATCGAAGGGCGGCGCCGCGACCTCGGCGGCTTCGAAGTCGGCCGCGTGCTGCCGTGGACCCGGCGGCGCAGCGTCGGGCCGTTCGTCTTCTTCGACCACATGGGACCGAAGCAGATGGCCGCGAACCTGCCGCGCAAGGTCGACGTGCGCCCGCATCCGCACATCGGCCTGTCGACGATCACGTACCTGTTCGCGGGCGAGATCGTGCATCGCGACAGCCTTGGCTTTCATCAGGTGATCCGCCCGGGCGAAGTGAACTGGATGACCGCGGGTCGCGGCATCACGCATTCCGAGCGCTTCGAGACGATGCGCCAGCACGGCGGACTGCTGCACGGGATCCAGGCGTGGATCGCGCTACCGGCCGAGGATGAAGAGACGGCTCCGGCGTTCGTGCATCACGCTGCCGAGGAGCTGCCGATCGAGCGCGACGGCGGCGTCAGCAGGCGCGTCATCGCGGGCAAGGCTTTCGGGAAGTCGAGCCCGGTTCGTACGCATTCGCCGATCGTGTATGTGCACGTCGAGCTGGATGCGGGCGCGAGCAGCGGCATCCCTGACGGTTACAGCGAGCGAGCAGCTTTCGTCGCTGCCGGCACGGTGCGCGTTGGAGACGAAAGCTACGAAGCGGGAAAGATGATCGTGTTCAATCGCGACAGCCAGCCGCGCATCGTCGCGCAAACGGCTGCGACCGTGATGCTGCTGGGCGGCGAGCCGCTCGGCGAACGGCACATCTGGTGGAATTTCGTCTCGTCGCGGCCCGCGCGCATCGAGCAGGCAAAAGCGGATTGGCGGGCGGGCAGGATCGCGCTGCCGGTCGGCGATGCCGACGAGTTCATTCCGCTGCCGGAAGATCCGCCGCCTCCGCCGGAACCGATGTCCTGAAGCTCAGCGCGTCGATTTGCGCCAGAAGACGCCGTGCTCTTTGCGAGGCGGCGATTCGTTCTTCGTCGTGGGCGGCGTCGGGCAACCCCCGCACGCGTCGCAGCCGCTTGCAGAGCTACCCTTGAGATTCAATCGCGCGCGCAGCGCATCGCGCATCTTGCGCGGTCCGAGCCGCCACACGGCGTAGCAGAGACTCAACACGATCGCGATGACGACGATCGAGTTGGAGAGCGCGGCGCTCATGCCTTCCCCATGAACCAGACCGCCACGTTGTACGTCACGAACGACGCGACGTATGCGAGGGCGAACAGGTAGCCCGCCATGATCAGCGGATAACGCCACGAGTTGGTTTCGCGCTTCACGGTCGCGAGCGTCGAGAGACATTGCGGCGCGAACACGTACCACGCGAGTAGCGAGAGCGCGGTCGGCAGCGACCACGAGCTCTTGATCAGCGGATCGAGCGCACCCGCGATGTCATCGCCTGTCGCGGAGAGCGAATACACCGTGCCGAGTGCGGCGACGGCGACTTCGCGGGCAGCGAGTCCGGGCACGAGCGCAATGGAGATCTGCCAGTTGAACCCGAGCGGCGCGAAGATCACCGCGAGCCCCGCGCCGATCTTGCCCGCGATGCTGTACTGGATCGCGGGCCCGGTCGCATCCGGCGGCGGCGCGGGGAACGAGCCCAGCGCCCACAGCAGGATCATCAGCGCAAGAATTATGGTGCCGACGCGCGTCATGAAGATCTGCACGCGCTGCCACAGGCCGATCGCGAGATTGCGCAAATGCGGCCAGTGATACGCCGGCAGCTCGAGCATCAGAGGCTGGAAGCGCGAGCCTTTCGAACTCGTGCGCTTGAGCACGTATGCGACCGCGAGTCCGGAGGCGATACCTGCAACATACAACGCAAACATCACCAGTCCCTGCAGCTGGACCGGGCCCCAGACACTTCGCTGCGGGATGAACGCGCTGATGATCAGCGTGTAGACCGGAATTCGCGCCGAGCACGTCATCAGCGGCGCAATCATGATCGTCGTCAGGCGGTCGCGCGGATTGGCGATCGTGCGCGTCGCCATGATGCCGGGAATGGCGCACGCGTGACTCGAGAGCAGTGGAATGAATGAGCGGCCGGAGAGACCGGCGCCGCCCATCAGGCGATCGAGCAGGAACGCAGCGCGCGGCAGGTAGCCCGAGTCCTCGAGCACGAGGATGAAGAAGAACAGGATGATGATCTGCGGCAGGAACACGAGCACGCTGCCCGCGCCCGCGAGCACGCCATCGAGCAGCAGGCTGCGCAGCGAGTTGTCCGGCAGCACGGTGCGCAGGTAGCCCGCGAGAGTATCGACTCCCGCTTTAATCGCGTCCTGCGGAATGACTGCCCAGGCGAACACGGCCTGGAACATGAGGAACATCGTGACAGTCAGCAGCACCAGTCCGAGCACGGGATGCAGGACAATGCTATCGACACGATCGCTCATCGTCTCGGCTGCGCGCGCTTCGCCACCCACTGCCGCGAGAATGCGTCGCACCTCTGCGTGATCGCGCACGACGTCCGCGGTGCCGGCTGTCGCTGCGGTTTGAGTTGCAGCTGCGGGCCAGACAGCGTCGAGACGGCTCATCAGTTCCGCCACACCGGAAGGCTTCACGCCGACGGTCTCGACGACCGGAACGCCGAGCTCGCGCGCGAGCGCGTCTTTGTCGACGTGGATGCCGCGCCGGCGTGCGAGGTCGCTCATGTTGAGCGCGAGCAGCAGCGGCACGCCGAGCCGCTTGAGCGCGAGCACGAGCCGCAGGTTCTGACGCAGGTTCGTGGCGTCGGTGACGCAGACCACCGCATCGGGCCTGGTTTCGCCATCGCGACGGCCGAGCAGCACGTCGGCAGTGACTTGTTCGTCGGGGGTCGCGGCTTCGAGGCTGTACAGGCCGGGCAAGTCGAGGATGCGGACGCGTTTGCCGGACGGCGTGATTGCGACGCCTTCCTTGCGTTCGACGGTGACGCCTGCGTAGTTCGCGACTTTCTGCCGGCTACCCGTCAGCAGATTGAAGAGCGCGGTTTTGCCGCAGTTGGGATTGCCGACCAGCGCGATCAGCTGCGGGGCGCCAGCTGCGACGGCACTCACGATCTACTCCAGCGGCGCGATCCGGATGCAGTCCGCTTCCAGCCGGCGCAGTGCGAAGGTAGCGGTGCCGACGCGCACAGCGACGGGCTCGCCGCCGAGAGGACCGCGCGCGAGAACGTGCACGCGCTCGCCGGGAAGAAAGCCGAGGTCCGCAAGACGACGCGTGAGATCGGCAGGAACGTCCGGTGCGCTCGGCACGACGCCGACGACGCGCGCGGACTGACCCTTGGCCAGGTCGCTGAGCGCCTGGGAGGTGGGGGCAACCGCGTAAGTGTCGAGGGGCAGGACGGCAGACATGGACGCAAGACTACATGAGAATCGTTCTCACTTCCATGAAGAGTGCTAAGCCCCTAATTTACGTGCCAAAAAAACCGTCCCGATGCCGGCGAAAGTCATGCACACCGAGCCCACCAGATGCACTCCGGCCGCGGCGATTGCCCAGCCTGCGCGGCCCTGCTGCAGCAGGATCACGAGCTCGGCTGAGAACGTGGAGAACGTCGTGAGGCCGCCGCAGAAGCCGGTGATGACGAACAGCCGCCACTCGATCGGCAGATTAGAGGTCGCGAAGAACGCGATCGCGATGCCGACGATGTAACCGCCGATGAGATTCGACAGCAGCGTGCCGGGCGGGATCGCCGGGAACGTCGCGTTGAAGGATTCGCTCAATGCGAGGCGCAGCAGCGCGCCGAGGCTAGCGCCGAGAGAAACAGCGACGATGGTTTTCCAGCCGAACATTGATCGTCAGAGCTTAACATGCGCACTTCGCTGCATCCGGCGTGCGCACAGCACTGGCGATGACTCCTCATCTCTTGCTCTTCGCTGTCGAAACGATCGGCCTGTTCACGGTCGTGCTGCTGGGCTCGCGACTGATCGGCGCCGCGCCGTCGCGGCGCAATGTCCAGCTCGCCGCGCTCATCTGTCTCAACTCCGCGTGTGCGCGCCTGCTCGCGCGCCAGGAGTACGCATTCTTCATTCCGGGCGCCTACGACATCGATGTCGGCGTGTTCGCCGGCCCGCTGAATTTCCTGCGCAACATGACGCCGGGCGTCTTCATGCTGCTGTGTCACTCACTGTTCCGCGAAGGACGTCGCGTGCCGCGCTGGCTGCTCGGTGCGTTCGTCGTGCAGTGTCTGCTGGAGGAGCCGGTGCCGCTGCTGCTCGGCTCGGACGCCGCGCAATACGATCTGCTCGAGGTCGTGCCGGCATCGCTACAGCTCGTGCTCGTCGGCTACGGTGTGTACTGGACGCTCGCGGGCTGGCGCGTCGACCTCGTCGAGGACCGGCGCCGCCTGCGCGGGATCTTTCTCGCGATCGTCGGCTCGTTCGTATTCGCGATAGTGCTGGGCGAGCGGCTGCTGATCCCGTGGCACTCGTCGGTCCTGTTCGAGGCGCACGTCGTGTTGTCCGTCGTCGGAGCGCTGCTCACGACCGCGATGCTATGGATCATGGTCCGGCCCGACGCGGCCGCCTATCTCGATCCTTTCCGCAGCGAGACGCTGCGCGTCGCGAGCGATGAATCCTGGCGGCGCCAGCGGCTGGAGGATTTGCAGGTCGAGATGTTGCGGCGTGCATTGCACGACGATCGTGTCTATCGCGACAGCGAGCTCACCATTGCCTCGCTCGCGGCGCGAGTCGCGATTCCCGAATATCGCGTGCGCAAGCTGATTCACGAGCGGCTGCACTATCGGAACTTCAATGCGTTGCTGCACCGCTGCCGCATCGACGAGGCGTGCACGCTGCTGGCGGACCCCGCGCAGCGGCATCTGCCGATCCTGACGATCGCGCTCACGGTCGGGTACAGCTCGATCAATCCGTTCAACCGCGCCTTCCGCGAGCTGAAGGGAATGACGCCGAGCGAGTTCCGCGCGCGCAGCGTCTAGAAAACTCGCACCGAATTCTGTAATCGGCCGCTGCTTGCAGGAATCGACGAGCCGCAGCACGCAAGCTTCTCTAGCCTGCGCCGATGAATTTCATTCGCGGCGTCGTACTCGCACTGATCTCGCTGAGCGCACAGGCGGAGTTGCCCGGCAAGCTCTATCCGTCCGTCAGTCTCACCAGCGACTATCGCTACAACGGCGTCAGTTACTCCGGACGCGGGCCGGCGCCGCAGGCTTCACTCCATTGGCTCGGTGCGGGTGGCTGGTACGCTGGCGCCTGGACTTCGGCAGTCGACTTCGACGACCCCGGCAATACTTCGATCGAGGCCGATCTGTACGCCGGCCGCGCGCGCGACTTTGCAGGCACGCGCATCGCTGGCGAAGTGCTGTACACGTTCTTCCCCGACAAGACCTTTCGCGGCCCGACGTACGATTTCCTGCAGCTCAAGGCCCGGGTAAGTCGCTCGTTCGAGGTGTTGACGATAGGCGCACTGGCGGCGTGGACACCGGAAGCCTCCTATCGCTCCGGCACGGCGTGGCGAGTAGCGGTCGATGCCGCGTATGCGTTCAACGGCGCGTTCGAAGCGAGTGCGAATGCGGGGCGCCGGTGGGTCGGGCGCGGAGTGGATCGCTCGTTCTGGGACGCGGGCGTCACCGCGACGTGGCAGCGGCTGGCGCTGGATGTGCGCTACGTCGATACGAATCTCGACGAACGCGACTGCGGCTTCAGCAGGCGTTGCAGTGCAACCGTCGTTGCTACGTTGACGCTGCGCTTCTGGTAGTTCAGAACCATGCACGAACTCCCGCGACGAACCGGAATTCGCTGTCGTCGCCGGTAAAGTCCGCGGTTTCGCCGAAGCGGCGCACCCAGTGCACGCCTATGTACGGCGCGAGCTCGCGACGCACTTCGTAGCGTAGTCGCAGGCCGGCTTCGATGTCGGACAACCCCGAGCCGATACGCCGCTCGGGATCGTCCTTGCCATAGATATCCGCTTCAATCTCCGGCTGCAGGATCAAACGCTGCGTCAGCAGCAGGTCGTAGCTGACGTCGGCGCGGAACGCCGTGCGTCCTTCCTCGCCAAAATAGATCGATGCCTCGACGTCGAACCATTGCGGCGCAAGTCCTTCGATGCCGAGCGCCAGCCACGTGCGCGACGGTCCTGCACCGAGATCCTGGCGCACGCCGAGCTGCGAGCTCCACCACGGCGTGATGATGCGGTTCCACAGTGCTTCGACGCGCGCGTCGTCCTCGTGCTGCTCGTGCACGCCTTCGGTCTTCAGCCACAGCTTGTGATAGTCGCCGCCGTAGTACGCCTGCATGTCCCACGCGATGTCCGCGTGATCCGCGTTCTGCCATTCGAGCTGATCGACAATGACGCGTCCATAACGCTCGGTGTCGTCCATGCGCATCATCTCGACCATCTGCTCGTACGACTGATGCGGCAGCGGATTCTGCGGAGCATCCGGCGGCACGTGCTGGGCGAGCGCCCCGCGCGCGGCGATGAGCAGTGCGACAGCGAAGAGCCGCTTCATGCGACGTGCACTTCGCGGAACATGCCCGCTTCCATGTGATAGAGCAGATGGCAGTGAAACGCCCAGTTACCGAGCGCGTCGGCGGTCACGGCGTAGCGGATCTGCTGTCCCGGCTGCAGCGCGACCGTGTGCTTGCGCACGAGGAACGCACCGGATTCGTCCTCGACTTCGCTCCACATGCCATGGAGATGGATCGGGTGGGTCATCATCGTGTCATTCACGAGCGAGATGCGCAGGCGCTCGCCGTACTTGAACGGCAGCGGCGGCGCTTCGGAGAACTTCTTGCCGTCGAACGACCAGATGAAACGTTGCATGTGCCCGGTGACGTGCATCGGCAGATCGCGGCCGGGCTCGCGTTTGTCGATCGGTCCGCCGATCGTGTGCAGATCGGCGTACGTCAACACGCGCCGGCCATTGCCGCGCAGGCCCGGGCCGGGATCGTCCAGATTCGTGCGCGGTTGCGCCACGCGCATGTCGACGGTGGGTGTGTTTCCCGAAGGTTTGCTCATGGCCCCCATGTCGTGATGCGCATGCTCTCCGCCGTGCGCCATCCCCATGTCGCTCATCGCGAGAATCGGGCGCGGCTCGAGCGGCGGAACCGGCGCTTCCATTCCGGCTCGCGGTGCCAGCGTGCCGCGCGCGTAGCCGGAGCGGTCGATCGACTGCGCGAAGATCGTGTACGCGCGATCGTCATGCGGCTCGACCAGCACGTCATACACCTCGGCGGCTGCGATGCGCAGCTCGTCAACCGTCACCGGCTCGATGTCCTGACCGTCCGCGGCGATCACGGTCAGCTGCAGATCCGGAATGCGCAGATCGAACACGCTCATGGCCGAGCCGTTGATCAGCCGCAGCCGCACGCGCTCGCCTTTCTCGAACGTCCCGGTCCAGTTGCCCGTGGGCGTGACGCCGTTCATCAGATAGGTGTAGGCGTAGCCGGAGACGTCGGCGAGATCCGTCGGTTGCATGCGCATCCCGCCCCACATCCGGCGCTCCGCGAGCGCGGCGCTCACGCCCTGCGAGCGCGCGTCGCGGATGAAATCGCCCGCGGTGCGCTTGCCGCGATTGAAGTAGTCGCTCTGCAGTTTCAGCGTGCGATAGATGTGCTCGGGATCCAGGTCGGTCCAGTCGGAGAACAGGATCAGGTGCTCGCGTTGCGCGGCGTGGCGCTCGCCATTGCGCGGATCGATGATGATCGAGCCGTAGAGCCCGATCTGTTCCTGGAAGCGCGCGTGCGCGTGATACCAGTACGTGCCCGACTGATTCACCTTGAAGCGATACGTGAACGTCGCGCCGGGTGCGATGCCCGCGAAGCTGACGCCCGGCACGCCATCCATGTCCGCTGGAACGATCAGGCCGTGCCAATGCAGCGCGGTCGTCTCGCGCAGCCGGTTCGTGACGCGGATCGTGACTGTCTCGCCCTCGCGGAATCGCAGCGTCGGTCCGGGGACCTGCCCATTGATGGCCACCGCCGTGCGACGTGCGCCGGTGAAGTTGACCGGCAGCTCGTCGATCGTGAGATCGAATTGCGTGCCGCTCAGCACTGCAGCGGGCGTCGAGCCCCAACGTCCGGCGCCGAGCACGAACGCCGCGCCGGCGAAACCTTGCATGACGCCGCGGCGCGAGATCACTTGAAGCTCCGCGTCAGCAGCACGATGCCGGAGATCGACAGCCACAGCGCGGCCATGCCGATCGTGACGATCAGCGGATTGTTGAAGTTGTCGCGGCCGGTGTAGTCCATCGTGTGCAGCATCCAGAAGAAATCGTACACGCGCCAGGAGGCGGTGCGCGCCGCGATGAAATGTCCGTCGTCGGCAGCGAAATACAACGCCGTGCGTTGCGGGTCATCGAACTGCGCCCGCCACACCGGGCCTTTGGCGCGCGACGCGATATCCGGTTGCTTCTGCAGCGTCGCGGCGATTAGCGCACCGCCGCCGGCGTAGCGTCCCTCGGCGAGCTGGCGTACCCACGGCTCATCGAGCTCGACCGGCGCGCCGTCTTCGAGCGCGCGCAGCTCGATACGATCCTGCAGCTCGATGCGCCACACCCAGCGGTCCGCGAGTGAGACCGCGCGCACGTCGTAAAGATCCTGCGGCGCATACTGATCGATCCACGTTGTCGGCTCCTTTCTCACGAGCGCGGGCGCGAGAACCGGCGGCTCGACGGCGCGCACGCTGCCCTCGGCGCTGACCTTCCCATGATCGAGCCACGCGAACATCACGCCGCTCGCCGCCCACAGCACCACTTGCAGTGCGATCGCCAGGCCCAGCCATTTGTGGAGCTTGCGCAGGAACTGCATCGTTCTACCCGCGCCTGCGCGGACGCCAGAAACTGAAGTACAGCAGCCACACGCCGCTCAGCACGGTGATCGCGCCGAGCACAGTCGCAACACGCGGCACGATGCCCGTCGGCGTCTCGCGCTCGCCGTAATCCATGATGTGCAGCATCCACAGGAAATCGTACCAGCGCCACAAGCGGTGGCGACGCGCGACCAGCGCGCCCGTGTCAGGATGCAGATAGAGCGTCGTTTGCAGCCAGTCGTCGAAATCGGCGCGCCACAGCGGCGCAGCGCGGCCGCGGATTTCCATCGGCACCTCGTGCTCCAGCAACTCCGCGGCGACGAGCTGACCGCTGCCTGCGTAGTACGTGCGCGCGAGCTGACGCATCATTCCCGCGGAAAGCGGCGACAGCTGTAGACCATTCTCAGCGTCGACGAGAATCTTGCGGCCCGCCGCGGTCAGCTCGTAAACGGGCCTGTCGAGTACGGGCAGAGAATGCAGCGCGACCAACGTGACTTCGGGATAGCGACCGGCCACCTGCGCGACGGGCAGCACCGTCGTCGAGCGCGCGACGGGGGTGCGGAGGTTGCGCACGAGCGGATCGCCGTGAATGAAGTCCAGGTCGACTGCCACCATGTAGAAGCCGGTGATTGCCCAGACCAGCAATTGCACGCCGACGAACAGGGTCAGCCACTTGTGCAGGTTGCGCGAGAGCAGGCTCAGCTTCATGCAGCGCGAGTTTAGCCGGCGCCGGATGTTGCCGGCACGCAAATCTCGGTAAAGTGCGTCCGCGATGCTTCCCGAACCCGCCGAACCCTCCGCGAGCACGCCTGCAGCGAGCAAGCACGAGCGTGTGCTCGACGAGGCTGCGCGCCAATTGAACGAGAAGGGCGTGTTACTGACCTCGCTCGCGGAGATCGCCGCCAAGCTCGGCGTCACGCGCGGCGCGATGTACTACTACGTCGCGGATCGCGAAGACCTCGTGTTCCAGTGCTACCGGCGCGCGGCGGAGATCACTGCGCGACACCTGCTCGAGGCCGGCCGCGCCGGCGGCAGCGCCGCCGACGTGCTGCGCGGGTTCGTGACCCGCATGCTCGATCCGAACGAGCCCGAGATCGCGGCGCGCGCCGAGATCGCGATGCTGAATGCGACCCAGCGCGACACGATCCAGGGCCTGTACGACGCGCTGGCGACGCGCCTGGCGCACGTGCTGGAAACCGGCCAGCGCGAAGGCGTGCTGCGGTCCTGCGACGTCGAAGTCACGGCGCGCATCATCCTCAGTCTGGTGACGTGGGCGCCGCTCGCGCGACCCTGGGCGCACCAGGTCGGTCCGATGGGACACTCGCGACTGCTTGCCGCGGCGACTGCAACTGTCTTCGATGGATTCTCGCGCGCCGGACGTCTGCCGGATTTCCAGCCGCTCGACCTCGGGTCGCTCGCGCCGCGCGTGGTGAGCGCGTTCGATCGGGACGCGGCGGGCCAGGCCAAGCGCGAAGCGCTGCTGCGCGTCGCGTCGCAACTGTTCAATCGCAAGGGCATCGATGCGACGTCGCTGGATGAGATCGCGGCGCAGGTCGGTACGACCAAGCGCACGCTGCATCATCACATCGGCGCCAAGCAGGACCTGGTCGCGGCGTGTTACGACCGCGCGTTCCGCATTTTCTTTTTCATCAAGGACCGCATGCTGGAGCAGCGTGGCTCACGTCTCGACGCGCTCGCGGCGGCGATGCACGCACTCGCGCTCGCCTACCCGAGCGACGAGCTGACGCCGCTCTCGCCGCTGGTCGGTCACGGCGCGCTGTCGCCGGAAGGGCAGGCGGCCTTCCATCGCAATTCGGGATTGCTCGGCGACGCGTATCACGCACTGATCCGCCAGGGCATGGAGGAAGGCAGCATCGCGCCGCTCGCGGACGTCGAAGCGCGCGCGCTGATGTTGCCGGGTCTGGTGAGCTGGCTGGTGAAGGACGACGTGCCTCGCGATCCGGCCCAGCAGGGGCACATTGCGCGCGAGGTCGCGAACCTGGTGGCGGTGGGACTGCGCCCGGTGGACATGCCCACGCCCTGAGGGAGAAAAGAGAAGAGAAGATTGACGGGATTAACAGGATTAACAGGATTGAAGAGTCGGAAGGCTTTCTCCGGTCTTCTCCTAATAATCCTGTTAATCCCGTTAATCCCGTCTATTCCTCTTCTCCCCTCTTAACCTCTCGCAGCGCTAATACCGCCACAGCACGCCCGCTGACGGAACCAGCGGCAGCCAGGTATCCAGATCCCGCGTGTAGCGCAGCGAGCCGTCCGGGTTCTCTTCGACACCGTAGTGCACGCAGCACGCGTTCTCGCGATCCAGCGCATTGTTCACTTCGAGGAATACATCGAGCGCGCCGCGCGGCAGTGCGAACGTGCGTGTGACGCGCAGGTCGAGCGAGTTGTACGCGCCGAGCCGCGAGCGATTGCGGCGCGAGAGCACGATCTGCGGAATGCCGGACGCGTCATCGGCCACTTCGAGCACGGTCGTCGGCCAGCCCGTGTGATAGCTGTCGGTGAGCGTCGCGCTCCACGGACCCTTCGCCCACACGATGCCGAGATTGATCGCGTGCCGTTGATCCCAGCTGCGCGGCACATCGTCGCCGTCGACGCGATCGTCCACGCGCGACCAGCTGTAGCTCAGCCAACCGCTCCACGAGCCGCGCGGACGCAGCTGTAACATCAGCTCGACACCCGTCGCGAGGGCGCTCTCCGGCGCGATGCGCACGCGATCGAACTCCGCTTCCGGCACCAGCACCAGCGGATCGAGGAGGTTCTCGAAGCGCGGGTTGATGTGGCGATACTCCTTGCGGAACGCCTCGACGCGCAGATCGAGCCCGTCATCGAAGGAGTGATCGAAGCCGACGATCGCGTGATGCGCGTGCTGCGCTCCGTAGAAGGTGTCGACGCCGTCTTCCACCTGCAGCTCGTTGATGCCCTGGAATTGCACGAAGCGCCCGAGGCTCGCGCGCAAATGCGTCTGCGGCGAGATCGTGTAGAGAGCGCTCACGCGCGGGCTCCATTGCTCGCCGTCGTCGGAGCCGTCGTAGGTTTGCGTATCGATGCGCACGCCGCCGTCGAAGATCCAGCGCTCGCCGACCTGCGTGTGCACGTCCCAGAAGCCGGAGCTCTCGTAGCCTGCGGGCGAAGGCGCGCTCGCGCGCGTCGTGTCGAACCCCGGAGATCCCGGGAATGGAAAGCCGGGCTCGGCGTGCACCTGGCTGGAGTAGTCGTAGTCGCCCCACAATCGCCGCACCTCGGCGCCGAAGCGATGCTGCAGCGAGCCGGTGTCGAGATTGTTCTCGACGCGCAGCCCGACGATGTGGAACAGCCGCTCATCGCGCACGTGCGCGGTGCGCACGCCGGGATCGTCGAGATCGCCAGTGCGGCGATTCTCCAGGTCCGTGTAGGACGCGATCAGCCGCGACGACGCGCCGTTCTCCCACGCATGATCGAGCGTCGCCCATGCGTAGATATTCCGGTACTTCGCCCGCGCGCGCTGCTGGCCCGACTGTTGCCGCGCGACGATCGTGTCGCTCGACACCAGCGCTTCGAGCGAGGCCTGCGTGTCTTCGCTGAACTCGTAGTCCACGCGTCCGAAGCCATCGGAGTATTGCGGCTCGCCGAAGTCGTTCTCGCTCAGGTGCGCGAGATCGCCGACGTTGCTGCGACGGCCGGAGAGCAACACATGCCCGCGGCCGTCGTCGAACTGCGAAGCCCCGAGCGCGCTGGCATGGAACAGGTTGAGACCGATCTCGAAGTAGCGCGGGTCCGCGGGCCGCACGGTCGTCGCGTCGATGATCGCGCTCATGCGATCGCCGTACTCGACCGGGAAGCCGCCCGAGTAGAACTCGAGGCTGTCGATCAGTCGCGAGTCGAGCAGGCTCACCGGGCTCAGGAAATTCTTCAGGTGGAACGGCTCGTACAGGCGCAGTCCGTCGAGCACGATCGCCGTCTCGTTCGGCTCGCCGCCGCGCACCGCGCCGATACTCGAAAAGCCATTGGTGGTCGTGCCGGGCAGGCGTTGCACGGCGCGCAGCGTCTCGTCGGCCAGACGCGGCATGTTCTTCACCTGTTCCTGGGTCAGGAACGTGCGCGTCGCGACTTCGTTGGTGGCCAGCCGGTAGCGGCTGGTCTGCACGACGACTTCTTCGACCGGCCCCGCAGCGGCCTGAGCAGGCGGATCGGACGCATGCTGCGTCGTACCGGCGACGACGGCGAACACGCCCGGCGCAACCTGCGACAGCGACAATCCGCGCGCGCCGAGGATTTCGCGCGCGAGCTCCACGCCTTCCCTGGCCTGCGGCTCAGTCTCGATCCGCAGGTCGCTCGGCAGAATCCGCGTGTTGTAGATGAAGGTGAGACCCGTCGACCGCAGCTCGTCCAGCACGTCGCTGACGCGCCGTCCGCGCAGCTCCTGTGCCGCCGCCGGCGCTGCCAGCAACATGCACACCAGGAGCCAGCTGGCCAGCCGCATCCGATCCTTCATGCAATGCATCGTAAGTGGACGAATCCCATAGCCGGGCACGGAACGCGAACGTGTAGACCGACAGCGCAACCGTCCACACGAGGAACGCGCTCCACAGATCGTGCGAGACGAAGTGCGCGCCGCGCGCCTGCTGCGCGAGGCCGAAAATCAGTCCCATCGACAATCCGAGGGCGAGTCCCAGTTTTGCCAGTCGCGCATGCCGCTCGCGGAAGGCGAAGTATAGGGCGAGCAAGGCATATCCGGAGCTTGCATGCGCTGCGGGGAAGCAATGCCCGGCACGTAATGCATCCGGACGGTCGCCGAACAGCTCGATGTACGGGAAGCGGCCGCCGAAGGGGGCGAGGTCCCACGGGCAGTCGACGTTGGTCAGCGTCTTGAGCAGGCCGACTATGCCCATCGATAGCAGCGCCGCGACAAGGAAATAAGCGGCGGGACGGCGCAGCGGGCGCCAGCGGGGCTCGACCCAGGTCCCGATCCAGAAAGCCAGTACCAGTGCGACCAGCACACGGATCCCCCAGCGTCCGCCAGTGTGCAGCACCTCGTTGATCATCCAGTTGCTAGCGCCGATCCACTGCGAATGCGCGGTGTTGAAGAACAGGTCGCGTGCAATAGTCACGTCCAGCGGCGTTGTCGCGAAGACAACGGCCAGTACGACGAACAGGGCGAGGGGCGCCTGCAGATGCGCCCACCAGAACCGATAAGGTTGCATGGGGGTCAGAACGACTTCCGCGTTTCGATGAGGAGCTGGACGCTGTCGATGTCGCTGGTACGGTTCAGCGGGAAAGCCAGGTCTATGTGCAGCACGTTGCCGAGCCCGGAGCGGGCGCTGCCGAGCCGCAATCCGAGCCCGACGTCCGTCAGCCAGCCCGCGGGCGGCGCTGCAAACGCGTCGCGGCCCCAGGTGCGGCCGGAATCCACGAACACCGCGGCGCCCACGTTGAACAGCTTCAACGGCTGCCAGTCCGTGTAGAACCGCTGCTCGAGCGTGACCAGCGCGCTTTGATCGCCGGCCTGGTAGCGCAGGGGGTAACCACGCAGGCCGTTGTCGCCGCCGAGCAGCAGTTGTTCTTCCGGATCGCGATGCGAAGTGACCGTGCCGCTCACGGACGCGAAGAACACGCGATGCACCGACTCCCGGAAGTAGTAGCGGGTCGACCAGTCGAGCGAGGAGTTCGCGAGCGCGTCGCCCTCGATGCGCGTGCTGAAGCCGAGCGCGTGGATCAGGTACTGCTCGTGCCCGAGCTCGGCGCCCGCCTGCAGCTTGCCGTTGAGGATCGCGCCGTCGCGCGTCGACCCGAGCATAGTCGATTCGAAGCCGGCTTCGAGCCGTGCGCTCAGGCCGAGATACAGATCCTCGGTGCGGCCGATCTGGTCGAGATTGCGCGTGGCGACGTACTCGTCTTCCATCACTTCCAGGCCGACCCACGGATAGGAGACGACGCGGTCGGACGGGATCGAGACACCGGGCTGATCGGGGAGCGCCTGAAAGTCGCGCGCATCGTAGCGCAGGCCGCCGAGCCAGCGTGTGGTCCAGCCGTCGTGCAGGCCTTCGGAGAAACCGCCGCCGATGTCGAACTTGCGCTCCTGCATCTGCAGGCGCTCGACGCGTTTGCCGAGCGAGTAGCGCGAGACGTCGGTGGTCGCGTCAGTGCCCGAGAAGCCCGCGCTCCAGCGCGTATCCATCGCGTAGAACGGACGCTGCAGCGACAGAGTCTTCGCGCTGCCGTCGCTCAACGACGAATAGCCCGTCTCGAGTCGCCACCAGCTGCCGAATACGTTCGGGTCGACGTAGCCGAGCTCCCAGGCGGTGCGATCGACGTTACTCGACCGCGACAGCGACAGCTCCTTGCCGAGTCCGAGGAAGTTGTGATCCTCGAACGTCACGTGCGTGCTGTTGGTGCCGCCCTTGCGGCCGAACGACAGGCCCGGGCTCAGTGTCCAGACATCGTGCACGCGCACCAGCACGTCGACGGTGTTGTCGGCTTCGTTGTAGCGGACAGGCTCGACCGACGCTTCGTTGAGATAGCGCTGAGCACGCAGCATGCGCGCGGTTTCATCCAGCAAGCGGCGGTTGAACACATCGCCGGTGTGGAACAGCAGCTGCTGCGAGACCGTCGAGTCGTGCGTCGAGATGTGTAAATTGTTCGCGAGGCGATAAGGCGCGGCGAGGTGCGTCGTGTTCTCGAACACGTCGTCCACTTCGATCTCGATGTTGCCGATGCGCGCGCCGCGTTGCTCGAGCTGCGCGTCGGGAACGAGCGGGCCGGCGTGCGCGCACAACGGCGTCAGCAGCAACAGCGTCGTCACGCTTCGCAAGATTCCGCTCATCCAGCCCCCTGCCCGCAATCATTGACAGTGCCGGGTTGGACGGAGCGGCGGGCCCGAATCAGTCGCGTGCGAGCGCGATCCCGATCAATTCGTCCTTCGTCTCATAGCGCCGCAACTGCGTCGTGGAAAGCACGGCATTCAGAGCGGTGTCCGGATCGAGGCCCGCGATCGAGCCACGCAGCATGACCTCATTAGCGGTGCGCTGCGCGTCGTTCGACTCGTACACGACCTTGCGGCCGGTCTCGCGCGCGACCCACTCAGCGAACGCAGCAAACGAGTGCTCGTTGATGTCGAACAGCGGAGCGGTGTGTGCCGCCCAGCGCCACGACGGGTCGTGAGCGGGAACCGTGCTGCGCACGATCTCGCCACGCGGCGTCACGCGGATCCGTTCGCCCGCGACGCCGCTGCTCGTGCCGGCAGCGTTGGCAATCATTACGCGACCTTCACGTACGCTGACTTCCATCTCGTCCGCGTGCGTGCGCACCTGGTACTGCGTCCCGACGTGGCGCACCGAGCCGGCGTCCGTCGTGATGGTGAGAGGCGTGTGGTTCTTGCCTTGCGTCTCGATACCCGAATCGACATACAGCGCGCCGGCGGTGAGCACGAGCTCGTCGGCGGATGCGACTTTCACGATGGTGTCGTGATCAAGCCGCAGCGACACGCCGTCGCCGAACTGCATTGCGGCGCGCGAGCGGTCGTCGGTCTGGATCGTCTCTCCGGTGGAGATGCTCTGGGCAACTGTGATCTCGCGCGCTGCCTGCGACTCCGGCCGAACCAGCAGATGCCCGTCGACGCGCGTGATCTCTGCGACCTGGACCGGCGTCGTCGGCGCGAGATAGCGCACGCCGAGCACGGAGATGCCGATCGCGAGCACCGCGCTCGCTGCGACGCCGTACGTTACGAACTGACGCTTGCGCCGGCGCTCCTGGAGCATGCTCTGCCATGCGGCATGCACGGCCGATTCCACCTGCGCCATCATGTGCGCGTCAGGCTCGTCGCGCGCGCCGACCTGGCGCAGCAACTCCTCGATGCCGGTCTCGTCGCCTTGCAGCTCATGCGGTCCCGTCTGTCGCGGACCGCGCTCGTCGATTCCGCTCGTCATAGGTTTACTTTCCCCGCAGGCCTGCCAGGACGTCCTGCGCCGTCGAACCGAATACCGTCTCCAGCGCCTCGCGGAACGCGACGCGCGCGCGGGCCAGCACGGATTGCGCTGCAATCTGGCCGATGCCCAGCCGCTCGCCGATTTCCTCGACGCTGCGCCCCTCGATGTACTTCCACTCCAGCACGTCGCCGTACCGCGCCGGCAGGCGATCGAGCACCGACTGCACCAGCCGGCGTGTTTCCCCGCTGCCGTAGCCCTGCAGCGGGTCGTCCGCGGCCGGGGCTTCCACCGCTTCGAGCGCCGCGCGCAGTTCCGGACTGTCGTCGATCAAAACTACGTTCTCCGAGTGACGCCTGTTAGCGCGCAGGTAATCGACGATCTGCCGCCGGCAGATCTGGCACAGCCAGCTGAACAAAGCGGCCTCGCCGCGATAGCCCGCGAGGTTGCGCATTGCCTTGGTCAGCGTCGACTGCACGACTTCTTTCGCCGCTTCGGCTTCGCCGTTCAGCCGCGGCAGCGCGAAGCGATACACCCGCGGAAAATACGCCGTGAAGAAGCTGCGGAACGCAGCCTCGTCGCCCGCCAGCATGGCGGCGATCAATTCACGGTCGGTCGAGTACATGCCTGCTACTTAAGACGCTGATTGGCGACAAAAGCAATCGGTTCGTGCATCGGCGGGGCGTTCTTCGTGACCTGCGGCAGGGAGCCGCGACAGCCGGCGAAGAGGTCCATCGCGGGGTCGTAGACCGCGTCGCGCACGGCCATCGCGCCGAGCACGGTGTGATAGATGTTGTCGTGGCTGATCGCGTCGTGCGCGTGGGAGCGCATGCAGGCCATGCTCAGCCCGGTGCGCTCCCGGTAGCCGTTCGAGGCCCAGAACAGCATCGGCACCTCTTTCTGCACGCGGGGCGCAAAGCCGTACGGCATGCCGTGCAGGTAGATGCCCTGCTCGCCGAGCGATTCGCCATGATCGGATGCGTAGAGCAGCACGCTGTCGAGGCGATCGGCATGCGCCTGCAGCAGCTGGATCTGCCGCGACAGCATGTAGTCCGTGTACGCAATGGAGTTGTCGTACGCGTTCACGATCTCTTCTCTGCTGCAGTGCTGCAGCTCGTTCGAGCGGCATGCGGGCTTGAAGATCTCGAACTGCGGTGGATAGCGCTCCGAATACGCCGGGCCGTGGCTGCCGATCGCGTGAAAGATCACGACGGTGTCGCTTTGCACCGCATCCAGTCGGGCGGTGAGGTCGCTCAGCATGACCTCGTCGTAGCAGTACGAGTTCGGGCAGTGCACCGGATCGGACTCGCCGCGGTAGGCCACATCGACCACGCGGGCGCACACGCCTTTGCATCCCGCATTGTTGTCGCGCCATTCGACGCTGAGGCCCGCCTTCACCAGCGAATCCAGCAGGTTGGTGTAGCGATCGGCCTGCTCGACGTCAAACTGTTCGCGCGGCAGGTGCGAGAACATGCACGGCACGGAGATCGCGGTGGACGTACCGCAGGACGTCGCGTGGTCGTAGTACACGAGGCCAGGCATGCCTGCGAGCCGCGGATTCGTGGCGCGAGCGTAACCGCCGAGCTGGAAATCAGCGGCGCGCGCGGTCTCGCCGACGACGAGGAACAGCACCAGGGGCTTGTGGCCCGCCGCCGTCGTGCGCTGCACCGTGCCCGCCACATTGATCAATGGTGCGTGCGGATCACGACGCTGCTCCGCGGACAGCAGCCCGGCAAGACTGACGACCGGCGCTGCGGGGCTCAGCGAGTAGCGGATCGGCTTGTGCGCACGGAAGAAAACGGCGTAGTTCGCCGAGCAGGCGAACAATGCGACCGCGCAGAGCGCGAGCGTGGAGCCGATGAAAATCAATCGCTGGCGCAGACGCACGCGCCAGGTGGAGGAGGGCAGTGCGATGCGCCACACGAGCAGCGCCGGAATCACGCCAAGCAGCACGAAGTGCGCGACCAGGTCGAAGTTGATCAGCCCGCCGACTTCTGCCGGATCGGTCTGCAGCACGTTGCGGAGCATGTCCTCGTTCATCACCGCGCCGTACGCATTCGCGAAATACGAGCCGAGCGCTGCGACGGGGAACAGCACGCTCGCTGCAATGCGCATACCGAGGCGTGTGGGCACGAGCGCGAGCAGCAACGACTGCAGGCACACGATGACGACGAACAGAGAAATCAGAAACAGTGCAGCACGAGGCGTCGGGCTCCACATCGCGTCGATCGCCTGGTGCCAGAACTGCAAGTTGTACAGAACTGCCCAGGCCAGCGACGCCGCGAGCGCGAGCGCGATGTCGGAACGAAGAGTGAGACGCGCTGTCCACCGGGCGCGCAACCATGCGTAGAATGCCGCGCCGAATCGGGTCGACGCCAATGAACGACTGGAATCCATCTGATGTTTGACGTAGCTGCCCCCCGGGACCAATCGCGATTGGTTTTTCCCGCGCTGACGTCAAACATGGTTTTGTCCGACCTCTTGTGGCTTGCGTTGCTCGCTGTGCTGCTCATTGCTACAGGGATCGGACTGCGCGACCCGTGGCCGGCGGACGAGCCGCGCTTCGCGCTCGTGGCGCGCGACATGGTCGCGACCGGCGAGTGGTTGTTGCCGCGCGTCGGCGGACAGCCTTACGCGGACAAGCCGCCCTTGTTCTTCTGGCTGATCGCGATCTGTATGGAGGTGACGCGCTCTTTGCGCGTCGCATTCCTGCTGCCGTCGTTCCTGGCCGGTTGCGGTTGCGTCGCGCTCGTCTACGACCTCGGCCGTCGACTGTGGAATCGCGAGACCGGGCTGGCGGCGGGACTCGCGCTGCTCTTCACCGTGCAGTTCGTGTGGCAGGCGCGGCAGGCGCAGATCGACGCGACGTTGTGCTTCTGGACGACGCTGAGTTTGTACGGACTGCTGCGACACCTGCTGCTCGGCCCGTCGTGGCGCTGGTACACCATCGGCTGGGCCGCGGCGGGGCTCGGCGTCATCACGAAAGGCGTCGGCTTCCTGCCGCTGCTCGTGCTCGTGCCGTTCGTGATTCTGCGCAAGCCGCAGTGGCAACCGCGCATGGTTTCCAACTCACGCACCCGCTGGCTCCTCGGACCCGTGGCCTTCGTCGCCGCTGTCAGCGTCTGGCTCGTGCCGATGCTCCTCGCAGCCAACGCCGATCCCGCGATCGCGGCGTACCGCGACGAGATCCTCTTCAACCAGACGATCCATCGTTACGGCAACGCCTGGCACCATCGCGAGCCCTTCTGGTATTTCCTCGTCAACGTCATTCCCGCGTTGTGGTTGCCGCTGACGCTGCTCGTGCCGTGGCTGTTCAGTTATTGGCGCGACGCGCTGCGGGCATTCGACTTGCGCACTGCGCTGCTGGCGTCGTGGATCGTGCTCGTCGTGCTGTTCTTCAGCTTCAGCAGCGGCAAGCGTGGCGTGTACGTGCTGCCGGCCGTGCCGGCGTTCGCGCTGTTGTGTGCTCCCTACCTGGCGCTGATCGCGCAACGGCGCGTCGTGCAACGCGCGATGTACGTGCTCGCCTCGCTCATAGGCGCCTTGTCCGTGCTCGGCTGGATCTACCTTGCGATCCGGCCGGACAAGCTCGTCGATGCGATCGCCAATTACGACATCGATCCGCGCGCGCCGCTCGTGGCGATCGCAATTGCGGCCATGGTCGTGTGTGGGATCGCGCGAGTGTCGCGAGGGTTCATCGCCTATGGCGGTGTGGTGGCAGTCACGCTGCTCATCGTGAGTTTCTGGCTCAATCCGGTGTTGAACGATGCGCGCTCGGGCGCCGACTTCAGCGCGCGGATCGAGCGCGCGGCCGATCCGCGGCAAGAGCTCGGGCTCGTCGCTTTCAAAGAGCAGTACGTGTTGAACGCGCGCCGCGAGATCGTGCACTTCGGTCACGCGCGCTGGCGTGAAGCGGAGCAGGAGATGGCCGACGCGGCGGCGTGGCTGGCGGGCAAGCCGGGTCGGCAGCTCGTGATCAACGACGAAGCGCGCGCCGCGTGTTTTCACGATGCGCCCGCGCAAGCGCTGGGCGCCGCGAATCGCAGCGAATGGTTCCTGGTGAAGGGGGGAGCGGACCCTGCATGCGTCGCGCGGGGCAAGCCCGGCGCGGCGCACTACTATGTGCCGCCGGTCGGCGTCGCGGACACGCGGCTCAGGAGCTGAGCGAGCGCATCGAAGCTGGCCGGCTTGACCAGGTGGGTATCGAAGCCTGAATCGCGCGAGCGCTGCACGTCCGAGGTCTGGCCCCAGCCGCTGAGCGCGACCAGCATCATGCCTTTGCCCCACGTTTCGGAACGGATGCGGCGCGCGGCTTCGTAGCCATCGAGCACCGGCATGCCGATGTCGAGCAACGCGAGATGCGGCTGACATTTTTCCGCCAGCTCGAATGCCTCGGCGCCGTTCGCGGCCTTCCACACTTCGTGACCGTCGCACTCCAGCAGCAGCGCCAGGCTTTCGAGTGCGTCCGGATTGTCGTCGGCGACCAGGATGCGATGGCGCGCTTGCGCTCCCGAATTGCTGCGCGCTGTGAGGACGGCGGTGGCGGGCATGTTTTCCAGCAACGGAATGCGCACCACGAACTCGCTGCCCAGGCCGGCGCCGGCGCTGCGCACTGCAACTTCACCCGAGTGCATCTCGACCAGTTTGCGCACCAGCGCGAGGCCGATGCCCAGGCCGCCCGGCGTGCGATCGTCGGTCGTCTCCAGGCGCGAGAACAGATTGAACAGTTTCGCCTGCGAGCCTGGTGCGATGCCGATGCCGTTGTCCTTGACGCGGAACTCGACGAAGCCGGCGTCGCGCCGCACGCTCAGATGAATGCGGCCGCCGTCGTTGGTGTACTTCGCGGCGTTGTTGAGCAGGTTGCCGAGGATCTGCACCAGGCGCGTGAGGTCTCCGCGCACCATGAGCGAGCCGTCCGGACAGTCGATCGACAGCTCGTGGCGATGCTCGGCGATCATCGGCTGCAGTGCCTCGACCGCGCGCGCGATGATCGTCTCCGAGCGCACCGGCTCCTGCGCGAGCCGGATCGTGCCGCGCGTGATGCGCGAGATGTCCAGCAGATCGTCGACCAGCCGCGTCAGGTGCATCGCCTGCCGGTCGATGACGTCGCGCGACCACTTCAGTTTCGGGTTGTCGATCGGGAAGCGCGACATGATCTCGACGGCGTTGCGGATCGGCGCCAGCGGATTGCGCAGCTCGTGCGCCAGGATCGCGAGGAACTCGTCCTTGTGACGGTCGGCCTCGAGCAGCGCGGCTTCCGCGCGCGCACGCTCGGCGATCTCGGCTTGCAGCAGGTCGTTCGACGCCGCGAGCTCGGTGTTCGCTTTCTGCAGATGCTGATTGAGCGCCTCGAGCTCGCGGTTCTTCTCCGCCTGTAGCGTCGTGTTTGCCTGTTCCAGCTGCTCGTTCGCGTCCGCGAGGCTGCGGTTGAGCTTCTGCAGCTCGAGCCGCTGGCAATGCAGCTCCACCAGCACCAGCACCTTGCTGCGCAGGATCTCCGGCACCACCGGAATCGAAACGTAGTCGACCGCGCCGAGCTTGTAACCCTTGAGGCGGTCGAACTCCGAGTCGTGCACGCCGGTGATGAAGATGATCGGCGTGCGCTCGAAGCGCGGATGATCGTGGATCATCGCGGCCGTCTCGAAGCCGTCCATGCCGGGCATGCTGACGTCGAGCAGCACCAGCGCGAACTCGTCCTTCATCAGGCGCGCCAGCGCTTCCACGCCCGAGCGCGCGCTGATCAGGTTCTGGCCGAGCTCGCCGAGGATCGTTTCGTACGACAACAGGCGCGCCGGCTGGTCGTCGACCAGCAGGATGTTCACCCTGTCAGGGCGGGCGCGCGGCGGCCGGGCGCCCAGTGCGGAGTTGTCGTGCGATACGCTCATACGCTCAGCGGTGCAGCCACATCCTCACCAGCGACAGCAGTTGCTCGGTATTCACCGGCTTGGCGACGTAGTCCGACGCGCCGGCCTCCAGGCACTTCTCGCGATCGCCCTTCATCGCCTTTGCGGTCAGCGCGATGATCGGCAGCAGACGGAACTTCGGATTGCTGCGGATCCGCCGCATCGTCTCGTAGCCGTCCATCTCCGGCATCATCACGTCCATCAGCACCAGCGCCAGGTCGTCGGTGCCCTCGACCAGGTTGATCGCGTCCTGGCCGTTGGTCGCGCTGATCACGGCCATCTTGTGCCGCTCCAGCAGACTGTTGAGCGCGAAGATGTTGCGGATGTCGTCGTCGACCACCAGCACCTTGCGATCCTGCAGCGGCTCGTCGGACTGGTGCAGCGTCTCGATCATGCGCTGCTTGGCGGGCGGCAGATCGGTGATCACGCGATGCAGGAACAGCGCGGTCTCATCGAGCAGCCGCTCGGGCGAGCGCACGCCTTTCAGCACGATGCTCTTCGCCCGCTGCCGCAGCTCTTCTTCTTCCGCCGTCGTCAGCTCGCGGCCGGTGAAGACGACGATCGGCGTGTCGCGCAGCCGCTCGTCCTGCTGGATGCTCTCCATCAGCTCGAAGCCCGAGACGTCGGGCAGGCGCAGGTCGAGCACGATGCAGTCGAACGATTTTTCGTTCAGCACCTCGAGCGCTTCGGCGCCGCTGCCGACCGCCGTGATCTTCACGTCATCGAAGCCGATCAGCTCGGCGATGCTCATCTGCTCGGTCGGATCGTCTTCGACCACCAGCAGCTCGCGGATGCGCGGCGAAGCGAACTCCTTGATGCGCTCGAGCGCCGCTTCCAGCCCCTCGGTCGTCGCGGGCTTGTTCATGAAGGCGAACGCGCCGCGCTCAAGGCTGTACTGGCGCTCCTCTTCGACGGTGAGGATCTGCACCGGGATGTGCCGGGTGGCCGTGTCGCGCTTCAACTGGTTGAGCACGGTCCAGCCCAGCATGTCGGGCAGGAACACGTCGAGCGAGATCGCGGTCGGCCGGTGCTTGCGCGCCAGGTTCAGGCCCTCGGCGCCGGTCTTGGCGACGACTGCCTTGAACTCCGTGTCGCGCGCGAGGTTGAGCAGCACCTTCGCGTAGTGTGGATCGTCCTCGATGATCAGCAGCACCCGATCGTCGGGCTGCAGGTTCTCGCGATCGTCGTTGAGTTCCTCCGCGCGCGCCACGGGCAGCGCGATCGGCTGGAAGATCGGCTTGGCCTCGCTGCGGCCGGACTGCGCCGGACTCGGTACGTACGCCGAGCCCATGTAGCCGATCGGCAGGTACAGCGTGAACGTGCTGCCGGAGCCGGGCACGCTGGTCAGCTTCAGCTCGCCGCCGAGTAGGTGTGCGAGCTCGCGGCTGATCGCGAGACCCAGGCCGGTGCCGCCGTACTTGCGCGCGGTGCCGGCGTCGGCCTGCTGGAACGCTTCGAAGATGATGCGCTGCTTCTCGGTCGCGATGCCGATGCCGGTGTCCGTGACCGCGAACTCGACCACCGCCGCCGCCTGGCTGAGAACCGGGTGATCCGTGCTCCAGCCGCCTTTCGCCAGTCCGACGTGCAACCGCACGCTGCCGTGCGAGGTGAACTTGAAAGCGTTCGACAGCAGGTTCTTGAGAATCTGCATGAGACGCTTCGAGTCCGTCGTGATGTGACGGCCGATGTTCGCGCCGAAGTCCGTGACGAACGACAGCATGCGGGCTTCCGCTTCGTGGCGGAAGTTGCGCTCGATCGTCTCGCGCAGGTGCGTGAACAGCAGGTCCTCGGACTCGACCGTGACCGTGCCGGACTCGATCTTCGACAGGTCGAGAATGTCGCTGATCAGGTTCAGCAGGTCGGTGCCCGCGGCATGAATGGTCTTCGCGAACTCGACCTGACGCAGGCTCAGGTTGCTGTCGGCGTTGTCCGCCAGCTGCTGGCCGAGGATCAGGATGCTGTTGAGCGGCGTGCGCAGCTCGTGCGACATGTTCGCGAGGAACTCGGACTTGTAGCGCGAGGTGAGCGCCAGCTCGGCCGCCTTCTCTTCGAGTGCGCGTCGCGCCAGCTCGATTTCCTGGTTCTTGCGCTCCACTTCCGCGTTCTGCTCGGCGAGCAGCCGCGCCTTGTTGGCGAGCTCTTCGTTGGTCTGCTGCAGCTCTTTCTGCTGCGCCTGCAGCTCGCCGGCAAGCTCCTGCGACTGCTTCAGCAGGCGCTCGGTGCGCATCGTTGCTTCGATCGTGTTGAGCACCACACCGATGGAGCCGGTGAGCTGCTCGAGGAACGCGAGGTGCGAAGCGGTGAACTCGTGCATCGAGGCGAGCTCGATGACGGCTTTCACCTGGCCTTCGTACAGCACCGGCAGCGCGATCAGATTGCGCGCACGCGCGGAGATCAGGCCGCTGCGCACGTGAACTGCCTCGCTCGGGATGTCGTTGACCAGCAGGCGACGTCCGTCCGCGGCGCACTGACCGACCAGGCCCTCGCGCAATGCATAGCGTCGCGGCTCGTCGCCTTCGACCTGCGCATCGGCGTAGTTCGCGAGCTGCTTGAGCATCGGCCCGCGCTCGTCGAAGTCCATGACGTAGACGATGCTCTGCTGCGCGTTGACCAGCGGCGCCAGCTCGGCGAGCAGCATCTGGCCCACGGTCACGAGGTCGCGCTGACCCTGCATCATGCGGCTGAACTTCGCGAGGTTGGTCTTCAGCCAGTCCTGCTCGGTGTTGCGCTCCGTGGTGGCGCGCAGGTTGCCGATCATCGCGTTGATGTTGTCCTTGAGCTCGGACATCTCGCCGCGCGCGTCGACCTGAATCGACCGCGTCAAGTCGCCCTTGGTCACAGCGGTCGCCACTTCGGCGATGGCGCGCACCTGCGTCGTGAGATTCGCCGCGAGCACGTTCACGTTCGCGGTGAGATCTTTCCATGTGCCGGCGGCGGCGGGCACGTTCGCTTGGCCGCCGAGGCGGCCCTCGACGCCGACCTCGCGCGCCACGGACGTCACCTGGTCGGCGAACGTCGCGAGCGTATCGGTCATGCTGTTGATCGTGTCGGCGAGCGCCGCCACTTCGCCTTTCGACTCCACCGTCAGGCGCTGGCGCAGGTCGCCGTTCGCGACCGCGGTCACGACTTTCACGATGCCGCGCACCTGGTTGGTCAGGTTGTTCGCCATCGTGTTGACGTTGTCGGTAAGGTCCTTCCACGTGCCCGCGACGCCCGGCACCTGCGCCTGGCCGCCGAGCTTGCCTTCGGTGCCGACCTCGCGCGCCACGCGCGTCACTTCGGCCGCGAAGCCGTTGAGCTGGTCGACCATCGTGTTGATGGTTTCCTTCAGCTGCAGGATCTCGCCCTTCACGTCGACGGTGATCTTGCGCGACAAGTCGCCGCGCGCGATGGCCGTCGACACTTCCGCGATGTTTCGTACCTGGCCCGTGAGGTTCGAGGCCATCGAGTTGACGTTGTCGGTGAGGTCCTTCCACGTGCCGGCGACGCCGCGCACGTTGGCCTGACCGCCCAGTCGCCCTTCGGTGCCGACCTCGCGCGCCACGCGCGTCACTTCGCCGGCGAAC
>DATEKT010000237.1:0-31663 GCA_035277305.1 Steroidobacteraceae bacterium
GTCGCTCAGGCCCAGGTGGCGCCGGCGGGCATGCCGAGCGCGCTCAGCAGGTGCGGCGCCAGCAGCTCGGCTGCGCTGCGCAGCTCGAGTGAGACGCCGAGCGTGCGCAGGTCCGTGACTTCCAGCCCGCTGTAGCCGCACGGGTTGATGCGGCGAAACGGCTCCAGGTCCATCGCGACGTTGAACGCGAGGCCATGATAACTGCAGCCGCGGCGGATCCGCAGCCCGATGCTCGCGACCTTGCGGCCCTCGACGTAGATGCCGGGCGCGTCGCGACGGCCGATCGCTTCGATGTTCCACGATGCGAGCAACGCGATGATCGCGTTCTCGAGCGACATCACCAGCTGGCGCACGCCGAGCGCGCGGCGGCGCACATCGAGCAGCGGATAGACCACGAGCTGTCCGGGACCGTGATACGTGACCTGCCCGCCGCGATCGATCTGCACGAGCGGAATGTCGCCCGGCGCGAGCACGTGCTCGCGCGATGCATTCATGCCGAGGGTGAAGACCGGCGGATGCTCGAGAAACCAGATTTCGTCGCGGGTTTGCGGGCTGCGCTGCTCGGTCAACGACTGCATCGCACGCCACGTCGGCTCGTACTCGACGCGTCCGAGCCAGCGAAGAATGGGGACGTTCCTCATTTCGACGGCAGGATCGACGCCGGCAGGCGCGACATCGGAACTGAGGAATGTCCCCATTCTTCGCTCAGCCTGTGGCGGCTGTCGGCTTCCCCAGGCCGGCGTTGTTGCGCTCCAGCGCGCGCTCGGCGCGATAGCTCGAGCGCACCAGCGGCCCGGCGACGCATTCGAGGAAGCCCTTGGCGAGCGCCCATTCGCGATATCGCTCGAACTCTTCCGGCGTGACCCAGCGCTCGATGGGCAAGTGGTTCGCGGTCGGACGCAGATACTGACCGAGGGTCAGCAGGTCCACGCCTGCGGTGCGCAGATCGTCCATCGTCGCGGCGATTTCCTCGTCGGTCTCGCCGAGTCCGAGCATCAGGCTGGTCTTCGTGAGGACGTTGGGACGGAACCGCTTCGCGTGCGCGAGCACCTGCAGCGTCTGCTCATAACCGGCACGCGGATCGCGCACCGGATGCGTGAGACGCCGCACCGTCTCGACGTTCTGTGCGAACACGTCGAGACCGCTGTCGACGACGGTTTCGACGTCTGCAAGCACACCCTGAAAGTCAGGCGTCAGCGCTTCGACCGCGGTCGCAGGATTCAGCTTCTTGATCTCGCGCACGCACGCGGCGAAGTGACTCGCGCCGCCGTCGGCGAGATCGTCGCGATTCACGGAGGTGAGCACGACGTACTTCAATCGCATCAGCTGCACGGTCCGCGCACTGTTCGCGGGCTCGTCGGTATCGAGCCAGCCGCGCGGATTGCCGGTGTCGACGGCGCAGAAGCGGCAAGCGCGCGTGCACACCGCACCCATCAACATCAGCGTCGCGGTGCCGGCGTTCCAGCACTCGCCGATGTTCGGGCACTTGGCTTCTTCGCACACGGTGGCAAGCCGGTGTTCGCGCACTGTGGAGCGCACAGCATCGAAAGCCTTGCCCGCGGGCATCGGCGCGCGCAGCCACTGCGGCTTGCGACCGACCGTCAACGGGTTCGCGGCAGCCGCGGCCTTGATGCCGTCCTTGATCGCAGTGAAGCCTTGCGGCGTGCGGTACTTATCGCCGCTGCGGGGCTTCGCCTCGGCGGCGGGGACGATCGGGATACCTTTGAAATCGCTCACGGGATGCATTCTAACCCGGTCCGATTGCCTGTCGAAAAAGCGAAGCCCGGCAGTTGCCGGGCTTCACATTCGACCTGCACTGCGCCGTTGAGCGGCGCGGCGATCACGCGGCCTGGGTGCGAACTTCCCAGAGCTCGGCGAGATCGTGCCACTTCGACTCCGCCTTGACCGCCTTGAAGGCCTGGCGGGCCTGGTCCTTCTGACCCTTGCGGAGGTAAGCAGTGCCGAGGCTGATCTGCGCTTCGTCGACGTCCGTCACGCCGCCCTTGGCGATGCCCTTCTTCAGCGCATCGATGGCTTCGTCGTACATGCCGTAGCTGAGATACGCCTGGCCCAAGCCCACATAGGCCTGACCCGACGTCGCCTTCTCTGCTTCCTTGGCCAGCTGCGCGAGCTGCGGCTTGTCGCCGGCGGCGGCCTTGGTCGCGCTGGTGAGCAGGCGGTTGTAGCGATCCTGCGTCGTCTTGTTGTCGCTCTTCAGCGTGCCAGCCTGGACGCCCTTCTCGACGATCGACTGGGCTTCGCCGGGGACACCCGCATCGAGCGCGAGCTGCGCCATCTCGACATAATCATCGGCCTGCTTCAGTGTGCCGGTGTCGTTCATGAGCCGGTAGTAGCCGAGCGACACGCGATCGCTGGTGTCCTTGCGCCGATAGATGTCGAGCAGGTTTTCCCAGTAGTCGGGCTTCGGGTAGTAGCGTACGAGCTTCTTCAGCGCGTCCGCGATGCCGTCCTTGTTGTCGAGCTTGAACTGCGAGCTCAGCACGATCTGCAGCCAGTTCTCCTGCGGAGTGCGGCCGCCCTTCTCGGAGTTGTTGACGACGCTGCCCATAGTGGTCGCGGCGTTCTTGTAGTCGTTCATCACGTAGTACGACTGGCCAAGCAGCACGCCCATCTCTTCGTTGCCGGGGTGCTTGTCGAGCCACTTCTTGGCCCACTCGGCGGACTTCTTGTAATCCTTGACCTGGAAGTACAGCTGCGCGACGGTCTTGGTGCGGTCGTCGACCTGCTCCGCCGGCAGGAGGCCCGAGTTGATCATGCGTTCGAATACCGGCGCGGCTTCGCCGAACTTCTTCTGCTGGATCAGCACGTAGCCGAGGAATTCATCGATCTGATAGGCCTCGAACGGCGTCTTCTTCTCCACCGCCTGGGCCTGCTTGATCCCGGCCAGCGCAGCGTCCCACTGCTTGTTCTTCATCGCCTCCTGCGCTTTCTTCAACGGCTCAGCGACCGCCTTCGTCGTCACCTTGTTCGCAGCCTCGGCGGCCTGCGCGGTGGACATGAGGGCAGGTCCGGTTACGACGCCCATCGCAAGCGTCAGCGCCAAAGCGATACTTCTTGCTCGAGTCATGATGTTTCCTGCTACAGCCAACAACACCAGCGTTGAAACTGACCACACGCGCCTATTGTTCAATACCCGGGTGAACGGGCGCTGACTACCGCAAGGCAGCCCGGATGCGAGGACGGCACGTTCTTACATGCCGTCAGCATACAGCCGGCCGGTCCCGGGATCACCCGAGCAGCGTCATTCCATGAATTGTTCGTTGCCGACGAACCCGATGCGCTGCATGCCGTTGCGCTGGGCGAGCGCCAGCACCTTGGCCACGGTGTCGTAATTCGCGCGGCGATTCGGGCGGACGTGCACTTCAGGCTGCGGATTCTTCGCCGCTTCGACCCTGAAGTAGCCTTCAAGCGCGCCCAGCTGCACAGGCGTGCCGTTCCAGATCACCGTGCCGTCCCAGTCGACCTCGAGCTGGATCGGCTCGACCACGACCGGCGGCGGCGGCGAGTTTCTCGACTGCGGCATGTCGAGTTTCACCGCGTGCGTCATCACCGGCAGCGTGATGATGAACATGATCAGCAGCACCAACATGACGTCGATCAGCGGCGTCGTGTTGATATCCATCATGGGCTCGTCGTCCCCGCCCCCGCCTACGCTCATCGCCATATCGAATTACCCTTCGAGAACTAGTACTGACTGCCCGTCGGGCCGGGCTCCGTGATGAAGCCCACCTTCTGGATGCCGGCGCGCTGCGCGGTCAGGATCACGCGGCCGACGTACTCGTAGCGCGTCATCTGGTCAGCGCGCACGTGCACTTCGGGCTGCGGCTTCTGCACGGCAGCGCTCTTCAGACGTTCCAGCAGCTGGTTGGTATCGACCACCGACAGGTTCCAGTAGATCTGGCCGTCCCGGTTGATCGAGATGTTGACGTTCTCCGGCTTGGTCTGCGTCGCAAGATTGCGCACATGCGGCAGTTCGACCGGGACGGTGTGCGTGATCACGGGGATCGTGATCATGAACACGATCAACAGCACCAACATGACGTCGACGAGCGGCGTCGTGTTGATCTCGGACATCGCCCGCTCGTCTTCCTCGGCGGGCGGCGCGTTACTGGCTGCGTAAGAACTCATTGATCGGCTCCAGTGAGCGCGCTTGCGCGCTTACTTGCGGACCGCCGCGCCGGGTGCTGCCGGACGCGCCGCTGCCGGTGCGCCACTGTCGACACGCGCGCCGCTCACGAGATACGAGTGCAGGTCGGCCGCGAAGTAGCGCAGCTTCTCGATGATGTCCTTATTGCGACGCAGCAGCCAGTTGTAGCCCATGACCGCCGGCACCGCGACGAACAGACCGATGGCCGTCATGATCAGCGCTTCGCCGATCGGGCCCGCGGTCTTGTCGAGGCTCGCCTGGCCGGCGAGGCTGATCGCGATGAGTGCGTTGTAGATGCCCCAGACCGTGCCGAACAGTCCGATGAACGGAGCCGTCGAGCCGGTGGTTGCAAGCACGGCGAGGCCGCCCTGCAGACGGTTTGCGATGCTGTCGACCGAGCGATGCAGCGACACGGTGATCCACTCGTGCAGCGGGATCTGGTCGGTGAGACGACCCTCGTGATGCTGGGCGGCGCGGATGCCGTCCTCGGCGATCATCTTGAAGGCGTTGTCCTTGCCGGTCAGCTTGGCGATGCCGTCGCGCAGGTTACCTGCGGTCCAGAAGCCCTTCTCGACTTCCTTGTAAGCCTTGCGGATGCGCCGCTGGTCCCACAGCTTGGTCAGCATGATGTACCAGGAGGCGAAGGACATGATGACCATGATGGCGAAAACCGATTTGGCCACGACGCCGCCCTGGGCGAGCATCTGTTGAATACCAAACGGATTTTCTGTCATGACTTGGTTTTGGTCGGCCATGGGAGCGCAATCCTCTACTGTTTAAAGCTATGACCTGAGTCGGGGGGTCGAGTTCGGACTTCCCTTCGGGCTGGGTCAGTCCGTCAGTTTGAATGTGACGGCGAACTGCCCCCACATCGGCACCGGTTTGCCGTTCTCGGTGCCAGGCACCAAGCGCCACGAGCGCTTGACTTCTCTCACCGCGGCTTCATCCAGACGCGGGAAACCGCTTGACTGTTTCACGCGAGCCTCGCCGACGCGACCGTTTTCGAGCACATAGACCTCGAGGATCACGGTGCCGGCTTCACCGGCGCGACGCGACGAAGGCGGATATTCGGGCTGCGACAGCGGCCGGCGCGAGTCGGACTTCGGCGCGGTGCGCGCGACGGGCGCGGCCTGCGGCACGGGCGGCGGCGGTGCGGTCGGCCGCACATTCGTGACGGTCTGGATCGCCGTCGAGGTGGTCTCGGCCGGCAACTCGATGGCCACCTCGGGCGGCGGCACGAACGGCGGCGGAGTCTCGATCTTCGGCGGCGGCGGAGGCGGCGGCTCGTCGGTCTTGGGCGCCTCTTCGATCATGCGGGTCTCGATCGGACCCAGGACCACGTCGACCAGGTGCTTCGACAGGCCCGAGTTGAGCACGTAGTACATGAAGAGATGGAGCGCGACGATCAGGAAGAAAACCAAGCCGCGGCGCGTCAAAAAACTACTGTCTTGTGCTGGTGCGTAAGGCATTCTGTGCAGCTCGCGAATAGCTCAACTAACTAATGTAAAAGCGGGGATCGGCTCAGCCCCGCAGACTTAGTGCGCAACCGCTTGTGTTCGTTCGATTCAGTATGCTCATAGCGGCATACAACCCCCGTTTCCCCGGGCCGAACGAGTAACGCCAGGAGGAGTAGTCCGTAATTTCCGGATTGACGTTACAGTCATCGTAGACCGCAGAAACGCCGCGCAAGGTATAAAGTTTCGACGAGGAAGGCAAGCACCGCGACACGACGTACCCACCCTTTGCAACGCTTCGCGGACCTCTCGCATGCTGCGCGCTGCATACAGCTGCAAAAAACACCCGACCTCGAACACGATCAGCCGCCGCCCGCGCGCAGCTGCATATCGAGCTGCGTGAGTTGCATAGGCGTACCGACATTGTGCCACCGTCCGCGGTAGAGCTCACCGCTGACTTTGCCCCGGCGGATCCATTCGAACATCAGCGGCGCCAGCGGAAAGCGCCCAGGCCGGCAATCGCCGAAGAATTCTGCGCACAGCAGGGCGATGTTGGCGTATGTGTAGCGCGGTGCGCTGTCCAGCAGCCGGCCGCCGTCCAGGCCGAAGTCGCCCTGCGTATGAAAATCCGGGTTGGGCACCAGCACGAAATGCGCAACGTCGCCGCTTGCGAGCGGCCGGGTCAGCGACTGCAGCGGAAAGTCTGTCCACACATCGCCGCTGATGGCCAGGAAGGGGCCGGGGCCGAGCAGCGGCAATGCCGCGAGAATGCCCCCGCCCGTCTCCAGCGCACCCTGCGGCTCTTCGCTGTAACAAATGCGCAGCCCGAAGCGTTTGCCATCGCCGAGTGCGCTGCGGATGAGCTCGCCCTGCCAGGCGAGATTGATCACGACGTCTGTGATGCCCGCGCGCGCCAGCGCCTCGAGGTGATACTGGATCAGCGGCTTGCCGCCGGCTTCCAGCAGCGGCTTCGGCCGTGTGTCGGTCAGCGGGCGCATGCGCTCGCCGCGGCCGGCAGCCAGGATCATCGCGCGCACTTCAGCTCCGCGCGCGAACAGCTGCGAGCGCAGGCATGACCTGCCCATCGATGAAGGACCGCAGGAACTGCAGCTCGCGATAGCTGCCGCTCACGTCGCGCACGTAATTCAGCGTACGCGGAATGTCGTTCAGATAGCCGGGCTTGCCGTCCCGATGCCACAGGCGCGCGAAGATGCCGATCGCCTTGAGATGGCGCTGCACGCCCATCAGGTCGAACCAGCGCAGGAACTCGCCCTCGCTCGCGCCCTCGTCGACGCCCGCTTGCCGGGCCGCCGCACGAAACTGCAAAGCCCACGCCCGCACTCGTTCCGCTGGCCATGCGACGTAGCAGTCGCGCAGCAGCGAGACGAGGTCGTAGGTGACCGGTCCGCGGACCGCGTCCTGGAAATCGAGGATGCCGGGATTCACGCCATGCCGCGCACCGTCGCCGACCATGAGATTGCGCGAGTGATAGTCGCGATGGACGAAGACGCGCGGCTGCTGCAGCGCTGCGGCGCTCAACGTGTCGAACACCTCCGCGAGCGCGGTCGCCTCCTCGCCCCCGAGTGTCAGACCGAGATGCCGGCCGCAGAACCACTCCGGGAACAATCCCATCTCCCGGCGCAGCAGCGCATCGTCATAGGGCGGCAATTGCGCCGCATGCGCCGAGCCGCGCGACTGGATGCGCACCAGTGCGTCGATGGCGTCGGCGTACAGCCGGTCGGCATCTCCCCGCCGGTCGAGCTCCATCAGGTACGTCTGCGAGCCGAGATCGGAATTGAGCAGGAAGCCCTCCTGCAGATTGCGCTCGAGCACGCGCGGCGCGTTCACGCCGACGTCGACGAGCATCGCGGCGATCCGGATGTACGGCTCCATGTCCTCCTTGGCCGGCGGCGCATCCATCGCGATCCAGCTCTCGCTGCCGCGCGTGACGCGAAAGTAGCGGCGGAAGCTCGCGTCCGCGGAGGCCGTCGTCAACTGGAAATCGCGGGCCCCGAACAGCTTCGCGAGCCACAGTTCGAGCTGTTCGAGTCGCAGGTCGCGCGCCGGTGAGCCGTGAGAGGAAGATGACACGTTGAGATCCGTAGTGACTTCAGCAAATGGGCCCATCACGGGCACAAGCGCTCATTATAATCGCAGCCGATGCACGCACCGGCTCCGGAAAAAACACGTAGCGCACGGCTGATGGCGGCCGTCGCAGCATGCATCGCGCTGAGCGCCAACGCAGCCGAGGAATGTCCGGCGCCGACTACGGCGACCGGCGCGTCGCATCCTTCCCCCAAAAAGCCCGCCGCGGACCTCGGCGACGTGCCGATCGAGTACGAAGCCTCGGACGGCCTGGAAGCGACGCGCGATGGCGAGTGGCTCCTCAACGGCGACGTGCTGATCAGGCAAGGCGACCGCACGATCAAGACGCGCAACGCCCGCTATGACAGCAAGGCGCAGAATTTCACCGTCGACGACGCCGTCGAGTATTCCGATCCCGACATGAAGGTGAGCGGCACCTCGGCGCAGGTCGAGCAGGCCGGTGGCGCGACCTTCGAAGGCGCGAAGTTCGAGCTCACCGATCGCAACGCCCGCGGTTCCGCGGATCGCATCCAGGTCACGCGCGACAGCGAGCTGAAGCTCGATAACGTGCGCTACACCACTTGCCCGGTCGGCGAAGAAGACTGGGTGCTGCGCGCCAGCGACATCGACATCCGCCAGCGCGCCGGCATCGGCTTCGGCCGCGGCGTGCGGCTGGACTTCAAGGGCGTGCCGATCCTGTACGCGCCGTTCCTGTCGTTCCCGGTCGGCAATCAGCGCAAGTCCGGTTTCCTGTTTCCGACGCTCGGCACCTCGACGCGCAGCGGCACATCGATCGCGATTCCGTGGTACTGGAACATCGCGCCGAACTACGACGCGACCTTCGCGCCGACGTATTTCTCCAAGCGCGGCAGCAAGCTCGACAGCGAGTTCCGCTTCCTGTCGGACCTCGGCCGCGGCTCGCTGCAAACGGAGTACCTGCCCGACGACGCGGAGTTCGGCGACTCGCGCAGCTACCTGCGCTTCACCGATCGCTCGGATTTCACGCAGACCCTGCGGCTCGACGTCGACGCCGCGAACGTCAGCGACAGCGCGTGGTTCGAGGACTTCGGCCTCGGACCCGAGGGCACGAGCATCAGCTACCTGGAACGCTCGGCCAGCCTCACCTATCTCACCCAGCACTGGCTCGCGGTGCTGCGCGCACAGAACTTCCAGACGATCGATGACGCCGGCATTCCGCCGGAGCTGCGCCCGCACACGCTGCTGCCGGCGCTCGCCGTGCACGCTGGCTTTCCCGACCAGCTGGCCGGGCTCGAGCTCGGCATGGACTTCGAGGTCGGCAACTTCGCGCACAACTACGACGATCGCGTCGCCACCGGCTGGCGCATGGACGTCGCGCCCGAGATCCGCTGGCCGTTGCGCGGCGCCGGCGTTTACCTGGAGCCCGCGGCGAGCTGGCGTTACACCGCGTATCGACTCGACGACGCGCTGCAGCCCGGCGCCGACGACTCCCCGAGCCGCTCCGCGCCGGTCCTGAGCGTCGATGGCGGCCTGATCTTCGAGCGCCCCTCGGGCTCGCGCGGCCAGCGTTTGCTGACCCTCGAGCCGCGCTTCATGTACCTGTACGTGCCTTATCGCAACCAGGACAACCTGCCGGTGTTCGATACCGCGCCGGCTGACCTCAATCTGGTGCAGCTGTTTCGCACGAATCGCTACGTCGGCGCCGACCGGCTGAGCGACGCGAACCAGATCACCATCGGCGTGACCTCGCGGCTGCTCGACGCGAAGGATGGCAAGCAGTTCATCTCCGGCACGGTCGGCCAGGCGTATTACTTCGACGAGCCGCGCATCGCGCTGCCGGGCGAGGTGCTCGAGGATCCGGAGTATTCCGACATCATCGCGGAGCTGGACGTCACCGCGTATCGCGACTGGAACATCGGGATGGGCGTGCAATGGGACCCCGGCCAGACGCGCTCGGAGAAGGGCGACGTGCGGCTGCAGTACAAGCCCGAGTACGACCGGGTGGTCAATCTGGGCTACCGCTTCCGGCGCGGTGGCATCGAGCAGGTCGACGGCTCGGTGGCCTGGCCGATCGGCGAGAAGTGGAGCGCCTATGCGCGCATGGTGTACTCGCTCGAGGACGAGACCACGCTCGACCAGTTCGCCGGTTTCGAGTACCGCTCCTGCTGCTGGCGGATCCGCGCGGTCGCGCGCCGCTACGTCAGCGACCGGACCGGCGACACCGACACCAGCTTCCTGCTGCAGCTTGAACTAAACGGCCTGTCGAGTGTCGGAGTGGGCGCCGATGCTTTTCTGGAGCGATCGATTCGGGGATACTCGTCCAGCCCGCCAGAACATTGACCGACCCGCTGACCTGCACGCCGTATTCACGCCAGAAACTCCCGATGCTCCAACGCGCCCGCATTTTCGTCCTGGCCTCGTTGCTCGCACTCACGGCCGGCACGGCCTTCGGCCAGACCCGCGAGCTCTCCAGCAGCGGCGAGCTGCTCGACCGCATTGCCGCGGTGGTCAACGACGGAGTGGTGCTCGTCAGTCAGCTCGATGCGCAGACCGACGAGGTCATCCAGCGCTTGCGCCAGCAGAAGACCGAGCTGCCGCCGCGCAACGTACTGCGCAAGCAGGTGCTGGAGCGCCTGGTCATCGAGGAGATCCAGATCCAGCGCGCCGACCGCCTCGGCGTCGAGGTTTCCGAAGAGATGCTGAACGGCGCGCTCGACGACGTCGCCAAGCGCAACAACATCCAGTTCCCCGACCTGCCGGCCGCGCTCGCCCAGCAGGGCGTCGACTATCGCGACTTCCGCGACGAGATCCGCAAGCAGCTCAAGTTGCAGCTGCTGCGCCAGCGTGACGTCATCGCGCGCATCAACATCTCGCCGCGCGAGCTCGAGCAGTTCAAGGCGCGCCAGGCGAACGCGCCGGACCAGAACAGCGAGTACAACATTTCGCACATCCTGATTTCCGTGCCCGTGACTGCGTCGCCGGAGCAGATCGAAGCGCGCGAAGCGCGCGCCCGCGAGGTGTACGACAAGGCGAAGGGCGGCGAGGATTTCGCGCAGCTCGCCGTCGCGTACTCCGAGAGCAGCACCAACATCGAAGGCGGCTCGCTCGGCTGGCGCCGCGGCCCGCAGCTGCCGTCGATCGTCGCGGACCGCATCGCGAAGATGAAAGTCGGCGATGTCTCCGAGCCGATCCGCACGCCCAGCGGCTTCCATTTGTTCCGGTTGAACGACTTGCGCGGCGGCGCGCAGCAGTCGGTGGTCGCCCAGGTCCACACGCGTCACATCCTGCTGCGGACCACCGAGCTCGAAGACGATCAGACCATCGAGCAGAAGCTCACCGGCATTCGCGAGCGCATCGTGAACGGCGGCGAGGATTTCGCCGCGATCGCCGCAGTCACCTCGCAGGATCCGGGCTCGGCCGCCGACGGCGGCGACCTGGGCTGGACCGGTCCGGGCTCGTTCGTGCCGCAGTTCGAACAGATGATTCAGAGCTTGCAGGAGAACGAGATCTCCAAGCCCTTCAAGACCCAGTACGGCTGGCACATCGTGCAGCTGCTCGGCCGACGTGACCACGACTCGACCGAAGACGTCCGGACCCAGCACGCCTATGCGCAGCTGCGTGAAGCCAAAGCGGAAGAAGAAACGGAGCTGTGGCTGCGTCGCCTGCGCGACGAGGCCTTCGTGGAATACAGGATGTAATGCCGCCGCCACGGCTCATCCTGACCAGCGGCGAGCCGGCTGGCATCGGGCCGGACCTCTGTATCGACATCGCGAATCGCGCGTGGCCGTGCGACCTGGTGATTGCCGGCGACATGCAGGTGTTGCAGTCGCGCGCGCAACAGCTCGGCAAATCTGTTGCGCTCCTCCCCTACTCGCCCGGCCCCGAGTCCACCTCGCATCGGCCCGGCACGCTGCGTGTTCTGCACGTTCCAGTTGCTGTCGCCGTTCGGCCCGGCCATCTCGATCGCGCGAATGCGCGGCATGTCCTCACGATGCTCGATCGCGCAGTGGAAGGCTGCATGTCCGGCGAGTTCGCTGCCCTGATCACGGCGCCGGTGCAGAAGAGCGTGATCAACGACGCCGGCGTCCCCTTCTCCGGCCACACCGAATACCTGGCGGAACGCACCGGTGGAGCGTATCCAGTCATGATGCTGGCGAACGGCTCGCTGCGCGTTGCGCTCGCGACGACGCATCTGCCGCTGAAAAACGTCAGCGCTGCCATCACCGGCGATCTTTTGCAGCGAGTGCTGCGCATCGTCGACGCCGATCTGCGCAGCAGATTCGCGATCGCAGCGCCGCGCATCCTGGTGTGCGGGCTCAATCCGCACGCCGGCGAATCCGGTCACCTGGGCCGCGAGGAGATCGAAGTCATCGCCCCGGCGCTCGACGCCTTGCGGCAGACGGGCATGCAGCTGACGGGCCCCGCGCCTGCCGATACCGCCTTCACCGCGCAGATGCTGCAGCAGGCGGACGCCGTGCTGGCGATGTATCACGACCAGGGTCTGCCGGTGATCAAGTACGCAGGCTTCGAGAGCGCCGTGAACGTTACGCTCGGCCTGCCGATCATCCGCACGTCCGTCGACCATGGCACTGCGCTGTCGCTCGCTGGCACCGGCAAGGCGGATTCGGGCAGTCTCTCCGCCGCTATTGACCTCGCGTTGCAGTTGGCATCCGCTCGCGCCTGATGCACGTTGCGCGTAAACGCTTCGGCCAGCACTTCCTGCACGATCCCGGCGTGATCGCCCGCATCGTGGCTGCGATCGATCCGCAGCCCGGCGAGCGGCTGGTCGAGATCGGCCCCGGTCTCGGCGCAATCACCTTGCCGCTGCTGGCGCGTGTGCCCGAGCTGCATGCGATCGAGATCGATCGCGACGCGATCCGTCATTTGCGCACCGTCACCGCTCAGAGCGCCGCGCTGCAGCTGCACGAAGGCGACGCGCTGGAGTTCGATCTTGCCGGGCTCGACGACGGTCGCCGTCTGCGCGTGATCGGTAACCTGCCCTACAACATCTCGACGCCGCTCCTGTTCCGGCTGATCGAGCAGCGTCAGCACATCCGCGACATGCACTTCATGCTGCAGAAAGAAGTCGTCGATCGCATGGCCGCGGCTCCGGACACCGAGCACTACGGTCGTCTCACGGTCATGCTCGCGCCGTGGCTGCGCGTCGAGCCGCTGTTCGACATCGGCCCCGGCGCATTCCGGCCGCCGCCGCGAGTCACGTCGACGTTCGTGCGGCTCGCTCCGCACGGTGAGCCGCTGCCGATCGAGCAGCCGCGCTGCTACGCCCGCGTCGTCGCCGCGGCTTTCTCGCAGCGACGCAAGACCTTGCGCAATGCACTGAAAGCGATCCTGAGCCAGGAGGACATCCGCGCAGCTGGCATCGATCCCGGCGCGCGCGCCGAAACCATACCGGCGGCGGGCTTCGCCGCGCTCGCCGCTGAGCTGGCCCGCAAGACCAGCGTGTAGCAACTGCAGGCAGTATTGACTTCGACTGCGGTGCGTTCGCACTATGCGCACCGCCTTGCATCGGCTTCCATGGAGCGCGCGATGCCCGACTATAAGAAAATTCTGCTCGTCGTGGACCTGTCCGACGACAGCCAGGTCGTCGGCGAACAGGCGAAAGCCATCGCCGCGTGCTACCGCTCCGAGATCACGCTGCTGCACGTCGTCGAGTACGTGCCCGTCGAACCAATGGGCGAGGCGCTGCTGCCGACGGTGCAGATCGAGAGCGAGCTGGTCGAGCGCGCGCGCAAGCGTCTCGCGGAGCTCGCCACCCGACTGGGACTCGACGACGCGCGTCAGCTGGTCGAGACCGGTGGCATCAAGGCGGAGATCATCCGCACTGCGCAGCGGCTCGGCGCGAATTTGATCGTGCTCGGCAGCCGCGAGCGCCATGGCCTGGCCATCCTGCTCAACTTCACCGAGGACACGATCCTGCACGCGGCGCCGTGCGACGTGCTGGCGGTGCGCCTGCACTGAAGGCCTTATGGCCGCGGGGACCGCTCTGCGTCAGCCGGCTTTACGCCCGGCCGGCATTTTTTCAGGAAAGCGCTGAGGCGCGAGGCTGCTAGAATCCGCGCAACCACTACTGCCGACTGCCATGAGCGAAAGAACTGAAAAGAACGGCGGGGAAACGGCGACCGCGAACGACGGCGCGGCACAGGCGACGGCCGGAGCCGCACGCGTGCACAAGATCCGCGTCGACGTCAGCGCCAACTATGTCGGCGAGCAATCGAAGCCGGAGGAAGGCCATTACGCCTTTTCCTACACCATCACGATTCGCAACGAGGGCCAGGTGCCGGCGCGCCTGCTCACGCGGCACTGGGTGATTACCGACGCGAACGGCAAGGTCAAGGAAGTCCGCGGCGAAGGCGTGGTCGGCGAGCAGCCCTACTTGCTCCCCGGACAGGGCTTCCGCTACTCCAGCGGCGCTGTGCTCGAAACGCCGGTCGGCGCCATGCAGGGCAGCTACCAGATGCTCGCGGACGACGGCGCCCACTTCGACGCGCCGATCGCGCCGTTCACGCTCGCGATGCCCGGTCTGTTGCACTAACAGGCTGCTGCACTCAACCAGAAGCGGATAGCATCCGCTCTGCATGGCCACCTACGCCATCGGCGACATCCAGGGTTGCTGCGACGAGTTCGAGGCGCTGCTCGCACAGCTGCGCTTCGATCCGGCGCGCGATCGTCTGTGGCTCACGGGCGATCTGGTCAATCGCGGTCCGCGCTCGCTCGACGTGCTGAGACTCGTCAAGCGCCTCGGCCCCGCCGCGATCACGGTACTGGGCAATCACGATCTGCATCTGCTCGCGGCGTCGCTCGCACCCGGCGAGAAGCTCAAGCCTCAGGACACGCTGGGTCCGATCCTGAGCGCGCCAGATCGCGACGAGCTGTTGAAGTGGCTGCGCTCGCTGCCGCTGCTTCATCACGATGCGAAGCTCGGCTACACCATGTTGCACGCAGGCTTGCCGCCGCAGTGGGACCTGGCAACTGCGCAATCGTGCGCGCACGAACTGGAGCAGGCGTTGCGCGACGACGAGCGGTGCATCGAGCTGTTCACGCACATGTATGGAGACAAACCGAACCGCTGGTCGGATGACCTGCGCGGCTTCGACCGCCTGCGCTTCATCACGAACTGCCTGACGCGGCTGCGCTTCTGCCGCACCGACGGGACGCTGGAGTTGAAATACAAGGGCACGATCGACTCGGCGCCGAAGAGCGTGGTGCCGTGGTTCCGCGCGCCGCAGCGGCGCTCGCGCGATCTGCACATAGTCTGCGGCCACTGGTCCGCGCTGGGTTACCACGATGGCGACGGAGTTCTGAGTATCGACACCGGCTGCGTGTGGGGCGAGAAACTGTGCGCCATCCGTCTCGATCAGCGCGCCGCGCCCGTGTTCGTGCCGTGCACCTCGTCCGGGCTCACGGTCGGGAACGACTGACTACTTCTCTTTGGTCTTCTCGTCCGGTTTCGGCAACGCGACCAGCGCTTCGATCTCGAGCTGGGGCTGTCCGATCGTGACCTGATGCGGAGTGCAATGGGTGTTGTCCTTGACCAGGCGCACCGAGAGCTTCGGCAGCACCTTGCGGCGCAGCTCATCGATGAGCTCGCAGTCGCCCGGCTCCAGGTGCGCCTTGCCGCGGCTCAGCGATACGCGCTTCCATTGCGCAGGAAACGGCGCGAGCGCTTGCGGATCTTCCTTCTCGCCACGAACCCGCTCGACGAGCTCGCGCTTGCTCTTGTCCTTGTCGCGCTCGGCCAGCGCCTCGGGCGTGGCCTCGACCGGCGCGCGTACGGCCACGATCACACGTGGCATGCGCACGATCCGCCCGGGACTCTGACAATCGACAGAGCGTACCTTCACCGAGACTGCTGCCGCGCCCAGCAGCTTCATAATGCGCTCCAGCTTCGCCTCGAGGCTTCCGCACGAATAGAACGTCGTCTGGGACTGGAAAAAGAACGCGAGCTCCTGGTCCTTCCAGATGGCTTGCACGGGCTCGGGTGCGGGTGCGGGCTCTTCAGCGGCGCGCGCGGCCGTCAATAGAACGCACATCGCACTCAACGTTGCGAAAGTCGCGAAGCGCAGCAGACTCCCTTTGCTCGTCATGGCCACAGCATCGCGGAGCCCTCCGCCGAACGCAAGCACACGGCGCGCGCCCTCCCCCAGATGTCGGGTCGTGCAGTTATACTGCGCGGGCCGGGCCTGCGGGTCCGGCGCGGTCGGCGAGGCATCATGAACGCGCTCAAAGCATTCAACCTGCAGAAGTGGATCGACGAGCATCGCGAGTTTCTGAAACCGCCGGTGGGCAACCGGCGTGTGTTCCCGCACTCGGAGTTCATCATCATGGTCGTCGGCGGACCGAACGCGCGCAGCGACTATCATGAAGATCCGGGCGAAGAGTTCTTCTATCAGCTCGAAGGCACGATGACGCTGCGGACCATGCAGGACCGCGGCCGCGTCGACATTCCGATCCACGCCGGTGAGGTGCTGCTGCTGCCGCCGCGCGTTCCGCACTCGCCGCAGCGTCCGGCCAACACAGTCGGTCTGGTGATCGAGCGCCAGCGCAAAGCCGAAGAGCAGGACGGCTTTCTCTGGTACTGCGATCACTGCCAGTACCCGCTGTACGCCGAGTATCTGCACGTCAGCGACATCGAACAGCAATTGCCGCCGATCTTCGACCGGTTCTACAGCTCGCTGCAGAACCGCACGTGCCAGGCGTGCGGCACCGTCGCGCACAAGCGCTGACGAAGAGCGCTGCGTGGCGAGCACGACGCCCGTGTTCACGGTCGAGATCGCCGGTCGCCGCTGGCGGGTCGGCGCAGACGGGCACGACATCTCGATCCCGCTCGCGTTCGATGCTGCACAACCGACCTTCTTCGGCGCTCCGCCTGCGGCCGCGGACGTCGTTGCCGCAGGCTCCTTCGTCGGCGACGTGCGGCGCGGCGGCAGCTGCAATTGCTCGAGCCACACTCTGACTCCGCATTGCAATGGCACGCACACCGAGTGCATCGGACATGTGACCGCCGAGCGGCTGAGCGTTCGCGATCACAGCGCCGATCATTTCAGTCCGGCGCTCCTCATATCGGTTCGATCGGCGCCCACCCTCACACGCGCAACGCTCGAGGCGGCGGTTGCTCCGCACGTCCTTTCTCACTACAGCGCTCTGGTCGTGCGCACGCTGCCGAATTCACGCGACAAGCTGGAGCGGAACTACGACCGCGCGCCGGCACCCTGCTTCGATGCCGAGGCAATGCGCTGGATCGTCAGCAACGGCATCACCGCGCTCGTGGTCGACCTGCCTTCTCTCGATCGCGGCGACGATGCGCAACTGACCGCGCACAGGATTTTCTGGGGCCTGCCTCCGGGTGCAACCAGCGCGGCGCAGGCCACGCGCCGGACTGCCACGGTCACGGAACTGGCGTTCATCGACGATTCCATCGCGGACGGGCAGTATCTGTTGAACTTGCAGGTCGCGCCGTTCGTTGCGGATGCAGCGCCGAGCCGCCCGATCCTGCTGCCACTGATGCCGTCATGAAGGTCCCGTCAGATCGCTCGTTCGCCGAACAGCAGGATCGCGCCGATCCGCTCGCGCAGATGCGCGACGCCTTCCGTATTCCCGCGCGCGCCGACGGCACCGAGCATGTCTACTTCTGCGGCCACTCGCTCGGACTGCAACCGAAAGCAGTCGGCCGCGTCGTACAGGAAGAGCTCGACAGCTGGGCGCAGCGCGCTGTCGACGGTCATTTCGAATCGAGTCGACCGTGGCTGACGTACCACGAGCGCTTCGCGCCCTCGCTGGCAAAGCTGGTCGGGGCGCAGCCGCTGGAAGTCGTCGCGATGAACACGCTGACGGTGAACCTGCACCTGATGCTCGCGACGTTCTATCGTCCGACGCGCGAGCGCTCGAAGATTCTCATCGAGAAGCATGCGTTCTCGTCGGACCGTTACACGGTCGCGTCGCAAGCGCGGCTGCACGGCTTCGATCCGCAAACAGCGATGCTGGAGATCGGACCCCGCTCCGGCGAGGAAGCGGTGCGCACCGAGGACGTACTCGCGCTGATCGAGCGCGAAGGCGCGCAGATTGCGACGGTGATGCTGCCGGGCGTCCAGTTTCTCAACGGCCAGCGCTTCGACCTGCAGGCGATCACGCAGGCAGCACATCGCGCAGGCTGTCGCGTCGGTTTCGATCTCGCACACGCCATCGGCAACGTGCCGCTCGCGCTGCACGACTCCGGCGCGGACTTCGCCGTGTGGTGTCACTACAAATATCTCAACGCCGGTCCCGGTGCGGTCGGCGGTTGCTTCGTTCATGAGCGACACGCGCGCGACTTCGAGCTGGTCCGGCTCGCCGGCTGGTGGGGTCATGACAAGACGAGCCGCTTCGCCATGCCGCACGAGTTCCGGCCGCTGCCCGGCGCCGAAGGCTGGCAGATCTCGAATCTGCCGATTCTTGCCGCCGCGCCGCTGCTTGCTTCGCTGCCGCTGTTCGACGCGGCTGGAATGCCGGCCTTGCGCGCCAAGTCAACGCGGCTGACCGGTTACCTGGAGTCGTTGCTTCGTGCGCAACTCTCGGACTGCGTGACGATCCTTACGCCAGCCGATCCGGAAGCGCGAGGCTGCCAGCTCTCGCTGCGTTTGCGGCGCAGCTCCGCAGACGCTCGCAAAGTGTTCGACGCGCTCGCCGCCGCGGGCTTCACTGGCGACTGGCGCGAGCCGGATGTGATTCGAGTCGCGCCCGTGCCGCTCTACAACACGTTCGCCGAGGTCTGGGAGTTCGTGTCGACGTTGGGACGGTTCCTGCGATGAGCGCCACCGTGCAGCCGCAGCGCGAGCCCGTCACGATCGTCGGCGCAGGTCTTGCCGGAACGCTGCTCGCGACTCTGCTCGCGCGCCGCGGCCACAAGGTCCGCATCTTCGAGCGACTGCCCGACATGCGCAGCTCCGCAATCCCTGCCGGCCGCTCGATCAACCTCGCGCTTGCTGCACGCGGAATTCGTGCGCTGGAGCTCGCCGGCGTGATGGATCGCGTGAGTCCGCTGCTCATCCCGATGCCGGGTCGCATGCTGCATGCGATCGACGGTACGCTGACGTTCGTGCCTTACGGTCAGGGCGCGCACGAAGTGATCTATTCGGTCTCACGTCCCGATCTCAACCGCATTCTGATCGACGCCGCTGAGAGCGCCGGCGTTGAGATCCGCTTCCGCGCGGCCGCGGTGGGCGCGGACATTCGCCATCGCAGCCTGGTGCTGCGCGACGAGGTCTCCGGGCGTCTCGAGGAATCGCCGCTCCTGCGGGTGATCGCGGCCGACGGCGCAGGCTCGGTCGTGCGCCGCGCGCTGGCGAGTGAGCTCGAAGTTCCGAGCTCCGAGGAACTGCTGAAACACGGCTACAAGGAGTTACGGCTGCCGCCGGGAGCCGGTGCCAGTCATCAGATCGAGAAGCATGCGCTGCACGTCTGGCCGCGCGGCGGCTTCATGCTGATCGCGCTGCCGAATCTCGATGGCAGCTTTACCGTCACGCTGTTCCTGCCGCACCACGGCGAAGAGAGCTTCGCGTCGCTCAACGAGCCGGCGCGCATCGCGCAGTTCTTCCGGCGCTACTTTCCGGACGTCTGCGCGCTGTTGCCGGCGCTCACGGACGAATTCCAGCAGCACCCCACCGGCATCATGGGCACGGTGCGTTGCGAGCGCTGGTCGGTCGAGGATCAATTGCTGCTGATCGGCGATGCCGCACATGCCATCACGCCGTTCCACGGCCAGGGAATGAACTGCGCGTTCGAGGACTGCCGCCAGCTGATCGGGCTGCTCGGCGATGCGACCGACTGGGCGGGCGTATTCCGCCGCTTCGAGGACGAACGCCGCCCGCACACCAACGCGATCGCCGACATGGCGGTCGAAAACTACCTGGAGATGCGCGACACGGTGCGCGATCCGCAATTCCACCTGCAACGCGCGCTGTCGCTGGAGCTGGAGCGGCGTTTCCCCGGGCGCTTCGTGCCGCGCTACTCGATGGTGATGTTCCACGACGAGATCCCGTACGCCGTCGCGCTGGAGCGCGGCCGCATCCAGAACAAGATCCTGGCGCAGCTGACGCGCAACGTCAGCACGCTCGCAGGCGTGGATTTCCAGGCGGCGCAGCGCCTGATCGAAGAGCGGCTCACTCCCATCCCAGCGACGGTCCGCGGTTAGCAGCGAGGCGCCAGGGGCTGTGCTGTTCGCAGCGCGCCCGACTGTGCCTTCACGCGCCGTGACGACCCACTAGAATTGCACCGGGATTGCACAGGAAAGCCGTCATGTCCGAGCTCGCATTTCGCATCGTCAACGTGTTCACTCAGAACGGTGGCCGGCTCACCGGCAATCCACTGTGCGTATTCGAGAACGCCACGTCGCTCGATACTGCGACGATGCAAGCGCTCGCGCGCCAGTTCAATTTGTCCGAAACGACTTTCGTGCTGCCCTCCTCGCGCGCGACCGCACACGTACGGATTTTCACGCCGAGCTACGAGATGCAGTTCGCCGGCCATCCGACGCTGGGCACGGCGCACGTGTGCCGCTCGCTCGGGCTGGGCGGCGATGAGCTGAAGCTCGAAATGGAGGCCGGCATCATTCCGGTGCAGGCGAAAGGCGACCGCTGGACCTTGCAGGCGAACGCGCCGACCTGGCGCGAGCTCGGCACGCCGCGCGGCATGCTGGCGAAGATGCTGGGAGTGAGCGAGAGCGACATCGGTAGCGAGCCCTTGTGGGTCAAGGCCGGCAAAGAGCAGCTCATCATTCCGCTGACGAGCGAACGTGCAGTGCGCAACGTGCGCCCGGATGCGGCCACGTTCGCCGATGTGCTGAACGAAGATGGGCAAAGCATGGCGTATGTTTTCGCGGAGCTCGCACCCGGACGATTGCTGTCGCGCTTCTTCTTCCCTGTCGGCAGCGCGGTGCTCGAAGACCCGGCGACCGGTTCGGCGACCGCGAACCTCGGCGGCTGGATGGTCGCGAGCGGCCGCAAGCTCCCGTGCCATTTCGACATCTCGCAGGGTGAGTACGCGGATCGCCCGTCGACGCTGCTGCTCGACGTCGACGCCGGCGGCCGCATCTTCGTCAGCGGCGACGTCATCGAGCTGGCACGCGGCACGCTGCGTGTCTGAACGGCTTGCGATGCGGAACTATCCGCGCGGTCCGCACATCTATTTCGCATGACCTCCCGCTCCGCCGACGCGCCGCTCTCGCAGGTTCTGTTTCGGTATGTCTGGCCGTTCTGGCTGTTCAAGGACGCGACGCGCGGCGACCGTTACGCACGCGCAGCCGCATACCGCCACAACCGGGACATGCGGATTCATCTGCCCGGGTATCTCGCGCGATGGGTGCTGGTCAGTGCGGCGACGCTCGCCTTCGCGAGCGGCTTCAGCGCGCTCTCGGTGCCGCGCGCAGGAGCGATGAACGTATTCGCCCTGCTGGCAGCGGGCTCGGGAATCGCCTTCGCCTGCTGCGTCTGCGTGCTGGCCGTGACGAGCTGTATCTACCTTTATCTGAGCCGGCACGAGCACTGACGTAGAATCCGCGGCCATGAGGGCCGCTCTCATCGTATTGCTCGCCTTGTGCGCGCCGGCCGCGCACACCGAACAGCTCGGCCAGCGTTATGAGCACCGCGCGGCCCACGACGCCGACGGCATCGGCAAATTCTATCTCGGCCGCGAAATCGCGCAGGTCATGGGACCGGGCGGCATTCTCTGGCTGGAGCGCACCGAGCGCGAGACGCAGGAGCAGCCGGAACTGGTCATCGACGCTCTCGAAATCAAGCCGGGCCAGACGATCGCCGATCTCGGCGCCGGCTCCGGCTACTACAGTTTTCGCATCGCGCCGCTGGTCGGCCCCACGGGCAAAGTGCTCGCAATCGATATCGAGCCCGCGATGCTCGATGCGATCGCGCAGCGCGCCCGCCGCGAGCACATCGAGAACGTCACGACAGTCCGCAGCTCCGCGCAGGATCCGAATCTCGCGCCGGGCAGCGTCGACCTGCTGTTCATGGTCGACGTCTATCACGAGCTCGAATATCCGTACGAGATGCTGACGAAGGTGCGCACGGCGCTGAAGCCGCGCGGCCGCGTCGCGCTGATCGAATACCGTGCCGAGGATCCCGACGTGCTGATCAAGCCGCTGCACAAGATGACGGAGCGGCAGGTGCGCCGCGAAATGCAGGCAGCGGGATTCAAGCACGTCAAGACGGTGCGCACGCTGCCGCTGCAGCACCTGATCGTGTTCGAGGCGGCCCGCTAGCGGGGTGCTTCAGCGCTGCGTCACTTCCGACATCAGCGCGAACATGTTGTTCTCGCTGTCGCGCGCGAAGGTCATCCACAGGTCGTGATCCGGCAGCTTCGCGATTACGTGCGGCTCATCCTCGAAGCGCACGCCCTTCGCCTTCAGCTCGCGGTGCACGGCGCCGATGTCCCCGACCTTGTAGTAGAGAATCGAGGGCGGGTGCTGGAACTCGGCCTGCTCCGGCACGTCGAGCATCAGGCGCACCCCGCCGCAGTCGAAGAAGCTGAGCTTCGGACCCGCATCGAACAGGTGCCGCATGCCGAGCACGTCGCGATAGAAGTTGACGGCGCGCGGCAAATCGCGGACGGTGATCGCGATCTGGCCGATCTGGTTCAAGGCGACCATGACAGTTCTCCGCTCGCTGCGATTTCGTTAGCTATGCTAATTAATCCGCCACGATGAGTAAAGACGCGCTCCCGGAGCTCGCGCAGCAGCTGCACTCGGTGGCGATCCACCTCTTGCGCCGGCTGCGGCGGACCGACGATCAGATGGGGCTGTCGGGACCGCGCGCATCCGCACTCTCGGTGCTCGTGTTCGGCGGACCCATCTCGCTCGCACAACTTGCGAAGGCCGAGCAGGTGAAGCCGCCGACCATGGCCCGCCTGGTCGATGCGCTCGAAGCTGCTGGCCTGGCGCAACGCCAAACGGACAAGAGCGATCTTCGCGCTGTGCGCATCCGAGCGACGGCAAAGGGCCGCAAGCTCCTCCTTGAAGGGCGGGCCCGGCGCCTCAAACAGCTCACGAACCTGCTGGAAGCGGCGAGCGCCACCGAACGAGCGGCTCTCACTGAGGCCGTGAACACTCTCCAGCGCCTTCTCAAGCAATCTGACTGATTTTCTGCCCGAATTCGGGCAGGATTGTTGGGGCCATGACCCCCGACAAGGCAGACTGCGCGCCCATGCCGGATCAGATCGAACTCGGCGAGCTGGTCGCGTACCTCGTCCGCTCGAGTCGACTGAGCCCTGCCGAAGCCGCCCGGATCGTCAACGAGGTGCTCGCGTACCTCGACGAGACGGCCGACGACTTCATCCGTCGGCGCCATCGGGCGCTGCAGGCGCAGGGCCGGTCGAACAGCGAGATCTTCACGCAGATCGCGAGCGAGCTGGGCCAGCGCCGCTTTCGCGCGCCTGCCTACACCGAGCGACAGATCCGGCGAGTGATTTACGGATAGCTGGAGTGGCTTCATGTGTGGAATCGTCGGTTATGTCGGCAAGCGCGATGCGGGTCCGATCCTCATGGAGGGACTGCATCGTCTCGAGTATCGCGGCTATGACTCCGCGGGTATCGCCTGCGCGCGCAACAACAAGCTCAGCGTCTACAAGGCGAAGGGCAAAGTCCGCGAGCTGGAACGACAACTCCCCGCGCAACTGAAAGGCACGCCCGGCATCGCTCACACGCGCTGGGCGACGCACGGCGAGCCCAGCGACCGCAACGCCCATCCCCACTGCGACAGCGCAGGCCGCTTCGCCATCGTTCACAACGGCATCATCGAGAACGCCGCTCAGCTGCGCTCGAAGCTGCAGGCCGGCGGCGTCACGTTTCACTCCGAGACGGACTCCGAAGTGCTCGCGCATCTGATCGCGGCCATGCCGGCCGACAAGCTCGAAGACTCGGTGCGCGCCGCGCTGCGCCTGGTGACCGGAACGTACGGTCTCGCAGTGCTGGACGCGCAGCGGCCGGAATCGATCGTCGTCGCGCGCAACGGCAGTCCAGTGGTGCTCGGCATCGGTGACCGCGAGATGTTCATTGCTTCGGATCCGGCGGCCCTCGTGCGTCACACGCAGAGCGTCGTGCACCTGGACGACGGCGAGATCGCAGTCGTGCGCGCCGATGGCTTCGAAACTTCGACGCTCGACGGCGGCCCGACGGCGAAGACTCCTTCCACGATCGCGTGGACCGACGAGTCGTTCGACAAGAGCGGCTACACGCACTACATGCGCAAGGAGATCGCGGAGCAGCCGGAAGCTATCCGCCGCACGCTCAGCGGCCGCATCGACTCGCGCTTCCAGACGACGCATCTCGGCGGCGTGGAGATGGCCGCGCGCGAGCTGCTGGAAATTCGCCGCGTGAAGATACTCGGCTGCGGCTCCGCGTACATCGCGGGTTGCGCCGGCGCGCATCTCATCGAGCAGCTGGCGCGCATTCCCGCGCATGCCGAGCCGGCTTCCGAGTTTCGCTATCGCAATCCGGTCGTCGAGCAGGACACGCTCTACATCGCCGTGAGCCAGTCGGGAGAAACCTTCGACACGCTGGCAGCCGTGCAGGAAGTGAAACGCAAGGGCGGACGAGTGCTCGGCATCGTGAACGTCGTCGGCAGCACCGTCGCGCGCGAATGCGGACGCGGCATCTACCTGCATGCAGGTCCCGAGATCGCCGTGGTCGCGACCAAGACTTTCACGTCGACGGTCGTCGCGCTGGCGCTGCTCGCGATTCACCTCGGCCGTATCCGCGACATGTCGACGGCGCACGGTGCGCGTCTGCTCAAAGCGCTCGAAGCGTTGCCGGCGCAAGTCGACAGCATCCTCGCGCAGGAGCCGCACATCGCCGCCCTCGCGGCCCAGATCGCGAAGTCGAGCGACGCCTATTTCGTGGGTCGCGCGGCCGGCTTTCCGATCGCGATGGAAGGGGCTTTGAAGCTAAAGGAAATCAGCTATTTGCATGCCGAAGCTTACCCCGCGTCCGAGCTGAAGCACGGGCCGCTCGCGTTGATCAGTCCGGAGACCCCGACGGTCGTCCTCCTGCCGCGCGACGATCTGTTCACGAAGAATCTTTCGACCATCGAAGAGATTCGCGCCCGCAGCGGCCCGGTCTACGTCGTCACTCATCCGGGCGACGCATTGCCGATGAAGGTGAATGGCGCGATCGAAGTGCCGAAGTCCGAACCGGAGCTCGACGCATTGCTGCTGAACATTCCGTTGCAGCTGCTCGCCTATCACGTCGCGCTCGCGAAGGATCGCAACATCGACCAACCTAGAAACCTGGCGAAGTCCGTGACCGTCGAGTAGGTCGGGCTTCAGCGCGACACTCTAGTAGTGGCAGGTCTCGCTGAAGTGCTCGCTGTCGCGCTGCCGCGCCTCGTGCGGCCCGTGGATGCGATGACAATCGACGCAGCTCTTGTCCGAGCCGCCTTGCAGCACCGCGCGCGTTTTCAGATAGACGTGTGAGTCGCTGCTGTCGAGCTTCGCCTTGGTATCGAGCTGCAGGTCGACCAGGAAGTCCTCGAACAGATCGCTGCCTGCGATGTACGCGTGCGGATACGGCCGGCCGCTCGTCTTCGAGCGTCCGCCCCGCAGGTGACACGAGCCGCAAATCCCGATGACTTCCTTGTCGGCGTTCGGACGCGTGCGCGAAAGCAACGCCGTGCCCTTCTTCGTCGCGTGATCCTCCGGAACGTTGCCGTGGCACGCATAGCAATCGAGCCCGATGCTGGAGAACTCACCGCTGCTGGGATTCACGGCGGTCGTATGACAACCGGCGCATTGCTTCTCGAAGACGTTCGGCTGCCACGACGTGCCGCCGACCGTCAGCAGCGAGAATTTGCCATAGCCGTTTTGCTTCAGCGGACGGAAGTGCTCGCGACCGATCACGTGCGTGGCGTCGGCAGGCAGCGGACTGACGGGCGGCGCCTCGCCTGCGGGTCGGGTCGTCCACGCATGCGCGTTGTCGAGCCAGCTCGAGCCGATATCGTCGCGATGACAGAAGAGGCAGGCGTCGCCGGTGGGATAGTCGGCGATCGACTGTGCAATCGCCTCGGCACTGCTCTGCTCCGCCGCCACCGCGGCGGTCGACGCCAGCAGCAGCAGCGGCACAATCGCTAGTCTCACTGACACACTTTGTTCCGGCCCGTACGCTTTGCCTGGTAGAGCATCTCGTCGGCGCGGCGGTACAGGCCCGCGATGTCCATGCCTTCCTCGAGACAGCCGGCGCCGATCGAGACCGTCACGCTGATGCGCTTATCATCGGCGACGAATGCGTGCGCTTCCACCAGCGCCCGCAGCTCTTCACCGATCTTTGCCGCATTCGCCAGTCCCGTCTCCGGCAGGATCGCGCAGAACTCCTCGCCGCCGTAGCGCCCGAGCCGGTCGTTCGGCCGCAACCGCTTCTGCAGGATCGCCGCGAGGCCGCGCAGCACGGAATCGCCGGCGAGGTGGCCGTAGGTATCGTTGATCTTCTTGAAGTGATCGATGTCGAGCATCAGCACCGCGAGCTCGCGTCCGTGGCGGCGCGCCCGCGGGATCTCTTCGTGCAGCGTTGCATCGAGCTGCTTGCGGTTGCACAGATTCGTGAGACCGTCGGTCACGGTCATGCGGAACAGGATCTCGTGGTACTGCACCTCGATGTCCGAGCCCGACAGGTATTTGAAGATCGTGTCGCCGACGCGCAGCCGGTCGCCGCGCTCGAGCGGCCGCTCGCGCACGGGCTGCGCGTCGTCGTTCACATAGGTGCCGTTGGTCGACGCCAGGTCGACGACGTATACGCGGTCGTCGCGCAGCTCCAGCCGGGTGTGGCGGCGCGAAACGCAATCGCTCGGCAGCACGATGTCGTTGTCGCGCCCGCGGCCGATCGTGGTGAGCTCCTTGGCGAGCGTGTGCAGGCGCCCGAGATCGGTCTGCACGGGCGCATGAATGACGACGAGACAACCCTGTCCGGACTGCCCCATCTTCAGTTGCTCGAGCCCGGTGACGCGGGTCTTGACGTCGTAGTCGGAATCCACGGCGCGCAGGGTACTGCGGGCGCCGCGCGCCGGTCTATAGAACCGTCGGCCCTAGAACTTGAAGTCCGGTTTCTCCGGCAACAACCCGCGAACCTCGCGGGGCTCCAGGTGCCGCCACTTTCCCGGCTTCAGATCGCCGAGCGCGATGTTGATGATGCGTACGCGCTGCAGGCGCAGCACCTTGTAACCGTAGAACGAGCACATGCGCCGGATCTGGCGGTTCAGCCCCTGCGTCAGCACGATGCGAAACGTCGCGGCGCCGGTGCGCTTGATCTTGCACGGCTTGGTCACCGTGCCGAGGATGCGCACGCCGCTCGCCATGCCGCCCAGGAAGATCTCGGTCACCGGCCGGTCGACCGTGACCACGTACTCCTTCTCGTGCTCGTTCTCGCTGCGCAGGATCTCGTTGACGATGTCGCCGTTATTGGTGAGCAGGATCAGGCCTTCGGAATCCTTGTCGAGCCGGCCGATCGGGAAGATGCGCTCCGGGTAGTCGACCAGGTCGAGGATGTTGCCGGAGACGTGCCGCTCGGTCGTCGAGATGATGCCGACCGGCTTGTTGAGCGCGAGGTACACGTGCTGCTGCTCGCCGCTCACCGGCTGTCCGTCGACGCACACGACGTCGCCCGCGGCCACCTGCATGCCGAGCGTCGCGACCACGCCATTGATAGTGACGCGCCCGGCCTCGATGCGCGCATCGGCCTCGCGGCGCGAGCACAGGCCCGTCTCGCTGATGTACTTGTTCAGACGCAAGCGCTACGCCGACGGAATGAACTCATCGTCGCCCTGATGCTCCCGCTCGAACTTCAGGAAATCGTAGTAGCCGCAGCTCTTGCCGTACGGGTAGCGCCGGCACACGTTCGGTCGCGCCTCGTACACGGTGCAGGCGCGCTTGTCCCGGTCGAAGAAGCGGCACACCGACTTGTAGATGTGATCCTGGTGATGACGCAGGATCTGCTCGTCCGCGTCCGCAGTGCGGTACCTATAGGTGAACCGCTCCTTCGCTTCTTCAACCGTCAGTCCGAAGTGCCGGGCCAGACGTTGAATGTCGAAGTCGCTCACGGCAATGCGCGCGTGGCTGCAGCAATACCCCGGACATTGAAGACAGTTGTAGCGCGTCATGACGCGGCTCTCTGCAGGGTGACGAAGGTGAAAGCGTACTGATGACGCTCATCGGCCGCGTGGTGTTCCACTGCGGTCTCGCGCCATTGGGCCGGATCGAGGTCGGGGAACACGACATCCCCGGCGACGAGCGCGTGGACGCGGGTCATGTGAATCACATCCGTGCGCGGCAACGCCTGCCGGAAAATCTCGGCTCCGCCGATGATCACGACCTCCGGCGCCGCACCGGCCGCGGCCAGCGCGGCATCGAGCGACTGCGCCACGAGCGTTCCTGCGATCGCGAGCCCCGGCTGACGCGACACGACGATGTTGGTGCGCCCCGGCAGCGGCCGGCCGATCGACTCGAACGTGCGCCGGCCCATCACGATCGGCTTGCCGAGACTCAGCGCCTTGAAGCGCTTCAGGTCGTCGGGCAAGTGCCACGGCAGCCGATTGTCGCTGCCAATGACGCCGTTCCCGGCGAGGGCGACGATGATCGAGATCATTTCTTCCGGGTCGGCTTCAGGTCCGTGGGCTCCGAGTCGAGCATCGTGCCCCGGCACCGCTTCGCGCCGCAGCGGCACGCGTACAGCGCCAGCTCGACCGGATCGTCGGTGCTTTCCCATGTCAGCTGGTAATCGTAGCCCAGCTCATCGCCGGGCTTGATGCGCTTGATCGCGTCGATGAACACCCGGCCGTTCTCGATGACCGTCTCGCAGTTCGGATCGCAGCTGTGATTGATGAAGCGCGCGTCGTTGCCGTCGACGCCGGCGTCGATGACGGTGCGCTGGCTGGCGATGAACAGGAACGTGTGGCCGTCGTCCTCGCCCTTGCGCGCGTAGCGCCGGTCGGCCTCGGCGTGCGTGATGCGCTCGCCCAGGTACTCGATGATGCGCGTGCCTTTCTTGATGCCGCGCGTGGCGTACACGCCGCGGCCGTGGATCCCGGAGTCGCGGGCCTCCACCGGCGGGGGTTCGAAGTGTTCGGCTTCTTTGCGCGCGGACGAGCGCGCTTTGCCGCGCTCCTGCTTGCGACTGCGTTTCGTGGGCATGGAAGTGTCAGACGGCGATCGGCGCCTTGATGCTGGGATGCGCCTGATAGTTCAGGAGCTGAAAATCCTCGAACTCGTACTCGAAGATCGACGGCGGCTTGCGCTTGATGGCCAGCCGCGGCAGCGGAAGCGGCGAGCGCTGCAGCTGCTCGTCGGCCTGTTCGAGGTGGTTGAGGTACAAGTGACAGTCGCCGCCGGTCCAGATGAACTCGCCGGCGGCGAGATCGCACTGCTGCGCGAACATGTGCGTCAGCAATGCATACGAAGCGATGTTGAAGGGCACGCCGAGGAACACGTCGGCGCTGCGCTGATACAGCTGGCACGAAAGCTTGCCGTCGCCGACCCAGAACTGGAACAGCGCATGGCACGGCGTCAGCGACATCTGCTCCAGCTCGCCGACGTTCCAGGCGTTGACGATGATCCGGCGCGAGTCGGGATTGCGGCGGATCAGATCGATCGTGCGGCTGATCTGGTCGATCGGCTGACCGTCCGGGCCGGGCCAGGCGCGCCACTGCTTGCCGTAGATCGGCCCGAGCTCGCCGCGGTCGTCGGCCCACTCGTCCCAGATCGATACGCCGTGGTCGTGCAGGTAACGCACGTTGGTGTCCCCCTGCAGGAACCACAGCAGCTCGTAGACGATCGACTTGAGATGCAGCTTCTTGGTCGTCAGCAGCGGAAAGCCCTGCGACAGGTCGAAGCGCATCTGGTGCCCGAACACGGACAGCGTACCGGTGCCGGTGCGGTCGTCTTTGCGGGTGCCGCGCTCGCGGATGTGGCGCAGGAGATCGAGATACTGCTGCATGTCAGCTGGTTTGCATCTGCAGGTTGCCGCTCGGCTGGTTGCGACGATACGCGATCGCCAGCAGCACGAGGCCGGCGAGGATCATCGGCGTCGACAGGATCTGCCCCATCGTCACCCAGTCGAACAGCAGGTAGCCGCGATTCTCGTCCGGTACGCGGACGAATTCCACGGCGAAGCGGAACAGCCCGTAGAAGAGCAGGAACAACCCGGAAGGCGCCAGCCTCGGCCGCGGCTTCTGCGTGAACACCCACAGGATGACGAACAGCAGCAAGCCCTCGAGCAACCCCTCGTACAGCTGGGAAGCGTGAACATGCAACACGCAGGGATCCACTGCGAAGCGCTCACACAGCCGGTGCGCTTCTGCCGCCTGCCCCTGATGCAGCACCGCCGGATCGACGGTGAAGCCCCACGGCAGATCGGTCGGCTTGCCCCACAACTCGCCGTTGATGAAGTTGCCGACGCGCCCGGCGAGGATGCCGACTCCCGGGAGCGGTGCGAGGAAGTCGAAGACGTCCGCGACGTTGCGCTGACGGCGGCGGGCAAATATTGCAACCGATGCCAGCGCACCGACCAGGCCGCCGTGAAATGACATGCCGCCTTCCCAGATGCGAAAGAGCATGACCGGGTCGCGCATGAATTCCGTGAAGCCGTAGAACAGGATCCAGCCGAGCCGGCCGCCGACGATGACGCCGAGCGCAGCGAAGAAGATCACGTCATCGACGTCGGTCGCCGTCCAGCTGGAGCCGCGCTGCGACGCGCGGCGGCGGCCGAGCCACCAGCCGACGCCGAAGCCGACGACGTACATGAGTCCGTACCAGCGCACCAGCAGCGGGCCGACGGGGCCGAACGGACCGATGGAGACGAGGACGGGATCGATCGAGGGGTACGGGATCATTGTTGTCGACCAGGCATCGGCGAAGTATAGCAACGGCTCATGCAACGCCCGTCAGTCGCGCACGACGCGGCAGAAGTACGCCTTGAGGTAGCGCGTTTCGGCAATGGCCGGATGAATCGGATGGTCCGGCGACTGGCCGCCGACCTCGACGACCTGAGCGAAGCGGTCGTTGTGGCGCGCGCCCCGCTGGATCGCGGCCAGCAGCTGCTGCGGCTCGAGGTGGTACGAGCACGAGCACGAGACCAGGATGCCGTCGCGCTCCAGCAGCTGGATCGCCAGCTGATTGAGCCGGCGATAGGCCGCCTCGCCCTTGGGGATGTCCTTCTTGCGCTTGATGAAGGCCGGCGGATCGATCACCACGACGTCGAAGCGCCGCTTCTGCGCATGCAGCTGCTCCATCACATCGAAGGCATCTCCGCGCAGGGTCGTGGGCTTCAAGCCGTTGGCGGCCGCAGCGACCTGCAACCCTTCCAGCGCCGCGGCCGATGAATCGACGCACGTGACTTCGGTGGCGCCGGCCCGCAGCGCGCCGAGACCCCAGGCGCCGAGGTAGCTGAAAGCATCGAGCACGCGCGCACCGCCGACGTACTTGCGTAGCGCCAGGCGGTTCGCGGCCTGGTCGAAGAACCAGCCGGTCTTCTGACCGCCGCCGAGCGGTATGCGGAAGGTGACGCCTCCCTCCTCCACGTCGACCGACGCCGGCACGTCGCCGAACGCCGTCGCGACGTAGGACGGCAAGCCTTCGAGCTCGCGCACGCCTGCGTCGTTCTTCCACAGCATCGCCGAGGGCGAGATCGCCTTGCGCACGGCCGCTTCGACATCCTCGCGCATCGCCTCCATACCGGCCGTCGCGATCTGGCCGACGACGACGTCGCCGAAGCGGTCGAGCACCAGCCCGGGCAGCGCATCCGATTCGCCGTAGGCCAGTCGATAGAACGGCTGCTCGTACAGCGACCGCCGCAACGATTGCGCGACCTGCAAGCGATGCACGATGAGCGACTTGTTCGGCGGGTATTCCGGGTCGCGCCCGAGGATGCGGGCGCAGATGAGCGAATGCGGATTGACGTACGCGTAGCCGAGGAACTTGTCGCGCTCGGAGACGATTC
>DATEKT010000238.1:0-2106 GCA_035277305.1 Steroidobacteraceae bacterium
GCCTGCCGGACAACGACTGGGTGTTCCCGGACCCGTACGTATCGGGCCGGCACGCCCTCATCCGCTATTTGAACGGCAAGTACTTCGTCGAGGACACCAGCACCAACGGCGTCTTCGTCAACTCGCCGGACCATCGGCTGGGTCGCAGCGACTCGCACCAGCTGCGCGACGGCGACGTGCTGTTCATCGATGCCTACCAGATCAAGGTTTCGCTGGCGAAGGATCCGGAGGCCGAGCACCAGAACGATCCGTTCGCATTGCTCCAGGCGCGGCACAACAAGAAGTCGCGCGGCGCGACGCAGGAAATTCCGCCGCCGAAGCCGCCGGTGCCCGAAGAGGATCGCACCGCGAGTCTGGTGAAGAAGCGTGGACCCGCCGCGAACGACGAGCACCCGACCGGCACGCAGTGGTTCGGCATGAGCGAAATGGAAGAGAGCCCGCAGCCGGCGCCGCAGCGCCCGAGACCCGAACCGCCGGCGCGGCCGGCGCCCGCAGCTCATGGTCGTGCGTCGTCGCGTCGCGTTCCTCCTTCCGTTCCCGAACGTCCGGTGCGCACGCCGCCTCCGCCGCGCGCTTCGCAATCTGCGGGTGATGACGATGCACAGCTGCGGGCACTGATCGCAGCCGCCGGCATCGAAGGCCTCGAACCTTCGAGCGAAGCTGCGCAGGTTCTGGGCGCAATGCTGCGCGCTGCAGTCGGCGGGCTGATGGAAGTTCTGCGCGCGCGCGAGCGCATGAAGGACGAACTGCGGGTGCGCGGCACGACGTTCAAAGTCGCGAACAACAATCCGCTCAAGTTCTCGGCGAACGCCGACGACGCGTTCCACAATCTGCTGGTCAAGCACAACCCCGCCTACCTCGATCCGGAGACGGCGTTCGAGGATGCGTTCCGCGACGTGCGCGATCACCAGGCCGCGTTCCTCTCGGCAATGCGCGTCGCGTTCGAATCGATGCTGTCGCAGCTCGATCCGAACCGCCTGCAGGACGACTTCGACCGGCAGATCAAGAAGGGCTCGATCCTCGGCGTGCCGGCCAAGCTGCGCTACTGGGACCTGTACCGCGACAAATATTCCGACCTCGCGAAAGATGCGCAGGGCGCATTCCGCACTCTGTTCGGCGACGCCTTCGCCAACGCATACGAGGAACAGCTGGAGCGGCTGCAGGGATTGGCGCGCGGTCGCGATAAGTGACGCTGCCACGCGGGGACACCTTGGGACTCGAAGACACACTGGTCGAAGAAGACATTCATCCGGTGTATGTCGCCGAAGGCGCGACCGACACCGGCCGCGTGCGCACGGCAAACCAGGATGCGTTCGCGCTCCTCGGCACGCATGGCGTCTGGGCCGTTGCGGACGGCATGGGCGGCTATCGCGACGGCGACGTTGCCAGCCGCATGGTCTGCGAAGGCCTGCAGAGCATGGACAGCACCTCGTCGCTCGAGGCGACGATCGATGCGATCCGCCATCGCATGACCGAGGTCAACCAGCGCCTGCATGAGGCGTCGATCCGCGAGCACGATCCCGTGGTCAGCGGCAGCACCGTCGCGATCTTCCTCGTCCAGCGCACTGCGTGCGCGGTGGTGTGGGCGGGAGACAGCCGGGTCTATCGCTTTCGCCACGGGCGCCTGACGCAGCTCACGACCGATCACACCTGGGCCGCGGAGCTCAACCTCCAGCAACCGAACGAAGAAGCCGATCACGCCATCACGCGTGCTGTCGGCGGCGAAGACACGCTGCTGCTCGACGTGAGACGCGATCGCGTGCGGCTCGGCGATCGCTACCTGTTGTGTTCCGACGGGCTCACGCGCGAGCTGACCGATTCGCACATCGCCGAGTTGATGGCAGGCGAAGACATCCAGCAGTGCGCGAAGGCATTGATCGACGCGACGCTGCAGGCCGGCGCGCGCGACAACGTCACGGTCGTTCTGGTCGAAGCGCAATGAGCAACGAGGAGAAGACCGAGCACATGCCGCACAAGGCGACGCTCGTTCGTCCTTCTCCTGCCGCCGCGCCAGCGCCTGCACCCGCTGCCCCGGCGCAGGAATCAGAGAGAACAGTGCTGCGCGCGCCGACGGATGTACTGCCACCTCCCGTCGATCCGGACGCG
>DATEKT010000239.1:0-3509 GCA_035277305.1 Steroidobacteraceae bacterium
GCCAGCGGCTGGCCTTGTCGCTCGCAGTGGCCAGCTTCGAGCGCGACCTCACGGATGAGGAGACAGAGCTCGTCAGAGCCTACGACTACGGCGCACGAGCAACGGCATGGCCTGAGCCGACCCGTGGTCAGGCGCGCGCGCAGCATGTGGTCGCCCGGGCCGTCCGTTCGTCGTACTCACGTCTGAACGTCCTTAAGGAGAACTATCCGGAGCGCTGGGCGGACGTCGGTCCTGGCTGGATCCACGAGCTCGATCTCCCAACCAAGCTGACGCCGTGGGAGCTCCACGTCCTCCGAGGTGCAGCAGCGCATGAGCTTCGTCTGTTGCGTGCGGATCGACGAACGCAGCGGAAGCGTCTCTTCAAGCGTTGGAAGGTTCGGAAGCTCCTCGCCTTGTTGGGAACAGCCTACGACGCGTTAGACGCGTTCACAGAGGACAACAGCAGCCTGAATGCCGTCAGCCAGGAGGTGCCTCGGGTCGCCGACCTTCGGCGACCACCTGACGCGGCGACCGCGCCCGGTTCGCCACCACCGGCACGGCGCATGAACCGCCGCCTGCCCAGGAGCCGCCGAGGTGGTCACGGTGGTTCGCCCGCAACAAGCCTGCCACCCTGCGACGCAATCCCGGCCTTCGCTGGCGTGTCGCAAGTCCTGCGCTGATCGCCGCCACAAGGGACGGTCCGCCTGGCATGTGTCACGGCACTGGCGCTGTCCGTCCGCTGACCGGGGCGCGGCCGCCACAACCGAAGTCGACGTGTTCGGGGCCGGAACGTGAGCGTCTTCACGGACGTGTTCCGACCGCTGCTCGATCTTCATCCAGAGGTCGAGTCAGAGCTGAGGGCATATCTCAATGCTCGGCCTCATGAGAGTCATGGAGATGACCTGCTCACCGTGTGGGAAGCCGCCGCCAGATGGAAGAAGAACCCTGAGACGGTCCGCAGATGGATTCGCGAGAATCGCATCCCGCAGGCCGAGAAGCTCGGGCGCGAATGGCGAATCCCAGCAACCGCGACCGTTCTGACGGCGAGCGAGGCGCGCTCAGCCCAGACGGCTCCCCGCGTCGCTCGCAGGTCGGCGACGATCGTGCCCCAGCGGTCCTCTGCCAGCGGGGCCATGAGGCGACAGGCACAGCAGGTCAGAGCCAAGCAAACCCACCAACGCAAGGAGGTCCACCATGAGCGTGCAGCGTGATCCCCGAGGATATGGCTGGATCTGCCGCTGGAGCGAGCACGGTCGCCAGCGCTCGCGAAGCTTCAAGCTGAAGCGGGACGCTGATGCGTTTGATCTCGAACTGAAGCGGCGCAGACAGATGGGCCCGCTCGCCGTTCAGCAGCTGACGACGAGCGGCGAGACCCTCGGAGAGTGGATCGAGCAGCGCTGGATACCTGAACACGGGGTGACTCTCGAAGCGTCCACTCTGACGCGCTATGCGAGCGTCTACGAGGTCCACATCGCCCCCACGCTCGATTCTGTGCCGATACGCGAGATCAGCGTCTCGCGACTGCGGGCATGGCAGGCTGAGCTGATCAGAGCGGGCGTCAGCGCCGGAACCGTCGACAAGGCACGCACATACCTGTCGAGCGTTCTGCGACACGCAGCTGAGAGCGAAGCCATCCCCGGCAACCCTCTCGGCCTGGTGCGCCCCCCGAAGCATCCGCACCGTGACGGAGTACGGCCATTTTCACCAGCTCTTGTCGAGCTCGCACTTTCCGCTCTTCGTAGTCCCGCACCCCGCGACGTGGCGTCGTCCGAAGACGGGCAGCGGAAGCGGCGGGGATACAGCCTGCCGGCGCCAGGCACAGCATTCACGAATCAACGCGATGCGCTCATTGCCGCACTGATCGCCTATGCCGGGCTCCGGCCCGGAGAGATCCGCGGCCTGCGCTACGAGGACATCGGGGAGAACACGCTGCGCATCGAGCGCGCGGCCGACGAGTTCGGCAACCTCAAGCCGACCAAGACCGGGCGGACGCGATCAGTTCGGCTGCTCGCTCCGCTCGCGCAGGATCTCAACGAGTTCCGGATGGCCGCCGGACGTCCTCCGGGACGCGCGTTGCTTCTGGAAGCCGACAAGGCGCCCGCTTGGACGAAGAGCAACTGGAACGTCTGGGTCAAGGACCGATGGCACCCCGCGTGCCGAGCCGCCGGACTTGACTGGATCGCGAAGCCTTACGACTTGAGGCACAGCTTCGCCTCTCTCCTGCTGGCTGAAGGCCGGCAGCCGTTGTGGGTCGCCCGTCAGCTCGGTCATTCGGTTGCAGTCCTCATGAGCACCTACGCGCATCTCATCGAGGAGTTCGAGGACGCGACGAAGATCGATGCCGAGGAAGAAATCCGGGCCGCCCGTCGCAGCCGGGCTGCTACCAGACTGCTACAGGAGGACGGCAACGCGGTCGTCGCCTGACCCCTTAAACACCAAAACCCCGATAGAGGCTCGGGGTTCTGGCAGTACCGCTACCGGGATTCGAACCCGGGTTACCGCCGTGAGAGGGCGGCGTCCTAGTCCCCTAGACGATAGCGGCGCGGACTGAGTCGCCTAGGGTAGCGAACCGCCGCAAAAGAGGTGCGCGGAGCCGTTCACAATCCCCTGTTCGCGGCGCAATTGCTAACCTGAGCGCCTCGATGCGGCTGTGGTGAAATTGGTAGACACGCAGCGTTCAGGTCGCTGTGCTCTTACGGGCATGGGGGTTCGAGTCCCTCCAGCCGCATTGCTGAGATCGAGCCCCGTGGCAATTCCCCGGGGCTCGATACGTTTGCGGACGGAAAGCTGCCGGAACGCCGCCACAATCGCCGCTCTATAGGGTTCCGGGGACGTAGTCATGAAGGCGTCGATCCGCATACCCAAAGGCCCCGTCATCGCCGTCGGCGTCGTGGTGGTCGCGCTGATCATCCTGGCCGCGGTCATCTCCGGGGGCAGCCCCAGCTCGCCGGGGACGGCGCTTGCCGTCTCGCCGACACTCGACCCCGGCACACAGCTTCCCAATACCACCGCGCCGAACTTCACGCTCACGGACCAGTTCGACAAGCAGTTCTCGCTGAGCTTCTTCCGCGGCAAGGTCGTGCTGCTTGCCTTCAACGACGCCGAGTGCACGACCATCTGCCCACTGACGACCACGGCGATGGTCGACGCCCAGCAGATGCTGGGCAAGGCCGGATCGAAGGTCGCGCTGCTGGGGGTCGATGCGAATCCCGATGCCGTCTCGGTCAAGGACGTGCGCTCATACTCCGAGCTGCACGGGATGACGCACGCGTGGGAGTTCGGCACCGGCTCCAGGACGCAGCTCGAGCGGGTGTGGAAGGCCTACCACATCGCCGTCGAGATCGAGGCGGGCCAGATCGATCACACGCCCGCACTGTTCGTGATCACACCCCAGGGCAAGCTGGCGCGGCTGTACCTCACACAGATGTCGTACGCGAGCATCACCCAGGAGGCACAGATCCTCGCGACGGAGGCCTCGAGGCTGCTGCCGGGCCATCCGGCCGTGCACTCCAAGCTCTCCTACAAGAGCG
>DATEKT010000240.1:0-44002 GCA_035277305.1 Steroidobacteraceae bacterium
CCGACGCTCGCGGTCAGGAACACTTCCTGCTGATCGACGTAGTACGCCTTGCACACCTCGGCGAGCACCATGCGCGCGAGGTTCGCCGCTTCCGCCTGCTCGTTCTGTTCTTCGGCGAAGCCTTCGATGAACAGGCCGAACTCGTCGCCCGCGAGACGGCCGACGACTGCTTCCTTCGGCAGGATGTGCGTGAGCCGCTCGCTCAGCACTTCGAGCGTGCGGTCGCCCGCGGCGTGGCCGAAGGTGTCGTTGATCTCCTTGAAGCGGTCCATGTCGAGATACAGCAGCACGATGCCGCGATCGTTGCGGCGCGCGCGGGCGATCGCCTGCTGCAGCATGTGCTGGAACTGCATCCGGTTCGGCACTTTGGTCAGCGCGTCGTAGCGCGCCAGGTAGCGGATGCGCCGCTCCGCGCGCTTGCGGTCGGTGATGTTGCGGACGACGAAGATCGTGCCCTGGAATTGCGGATCCTCGGCGGCGATCTGCGCGCCCGACAGCGAAACCGGAATCGTCTGGCCGCTGCGGGTCGCGATGACGGTCTCGCGCGTATCGGCCATCGCCTTTTCCATCGAGAAGGAGGCGCGCTCGTTCTCCGCCAGCAGCGTCGTGAACTGCTTGCCGGCCAGCTCTTCCTCGCTGTAGCCGAACAGGCGCACGGCGGCGTCGTTGATGCGCTTGACCATGCCGTTCGGCGCGGTGACCAGCACCGCGTCGTTCATGCTGTTGAGCACGGTCGTGAGATAGTTCTTCGTGATCGTGGTCTGCTGCAGCTTCTGCCGCATGCGATCGAGCGCCACTTCCAGATCGGCGATCTCATCGTTGCTCGTGACCTGGTGCGGGCGCGTGTAGTCGCCCTCGCCGATGCGCTCCGCCGAGCGGATCAGCTCGACGATCGGCCGCTCCAGCCGCTGTGCCAGCAACCACGCGACGATTCCGAGCATCAGCGTGATGAGCGCGCCGGCGGCGCCGATGATTACCGCCTTGCGCGCGAAGTCGCGCTGCTCGACGCGTTGCAGTTGCGTGCGCAACGCCGTTGCGGAGGAACGCAGGCCGGGACGCGCGACTGTCAGCTCGAGCGTGCCGAGGAGTTGCAGATCGCCGAGCTCGCGCCGCACGGTGCGTTGCTCTTCGTCAGCGAGCGAGCTGGCCCAGGCGTTCGAGCGTCGCGTCTCGGACAGCAGCTTGCCGTCGGGCCGCAGCACGCGCACGGCTACTGTTGCGTGATTCTCCAGCAAGGCAGTCGCGATTTTGCTGACAGTGTCGTCGTCATGCGCGCGCAGTGCGTTTTCGAGCGAGGGTGCGGTGGCGGCAGCGAGATCGCTCGCTGCAGCGTCGAGGCGTTGGGTTTCGGCGGTGAGGAGCGAACGCTCGCCTTGTGCTCCGACTGCGTCGCGCGTCTGGCGATAGTCGAGATACTCCAGCACGTAGAGCGTCGCCGAGATGGCAACTCCCGCGAGGAGGGCAATAAAAAGAAGTCGCGATTTGAGGCCGTGCGATCTCAACGCATGCTCCGCCGCCGCCATCTCCGCTGCGCGCGCGAAGTGCCCCGGCTTCGACGCTGCATCGATCAGACGCTGATTCGTTGCTTACATTAGCGCAACATGATACTCGCGTTGCAGTAGTAGAACCCTAACCTGTGCATTGTCGGTTTTTTTGACAGGGTTTTTGCGATACTCCCCCATTTCCGTACGAGCGAGAGTGGATGAACGAGTTCGAGCTGACCGGACGCGCGAGCACGCATATCGTGGAGCTGGCCCAGCCACGCTGCGCCCTGCACTACGAGGCTGCCGCCTCCTTCCTGGCGATGCGCGACGCGGCCCAGCGCGGCGGCATCGACCTCGTGGCCCGCTCCAGCTTTCGCGACTTCGACACGCAGCTGACGATCTGGAACGCCAAGTGGGCGGGCGAGCGCCCGCTTTATGACCGGCAGGGACGTCAGCTCGAGCGCCGCCTGCTAGCGGACACGCAGGCCGTCGACGCGATCCTCTGCTGGTCCGCCATTCCCGGCGGCAGCCGGCATCACTGGGGCAGCGACATCGATGTCATCGATGCGGCCAGCGTGCCGCAGGACTATGTCGTGCAGCTGGTGCCCGCGGAGTACGCCCGCGACGGCATCTTCGGTCGCCTCTCCGAGTGGCTGGACGCGAACATGAAACGCTTCGGATTCTTCCGGCCGTACCGCACGGATCGCGGCGGCGTCAGCCCCGAGCCCTGGCACCTGAGCTATGCGCCGGTGTCGTTGCCCGCGCTGGAGTCGCTGAGCCTGTCGATGCTGAGGCACGTGCTGGAGCGCAGCCCCATCGCCGGCAAGCCGCACGTGCTGGCGCGCCTGCCGGAGATCTACACGCGCTTCATGCTTGCGGTGGATTCGCCTCTGCAGCCCTCATCTTTTCCCGCAGCGCCAGCACTCGCTTGAGAAAGAAGCGCGGCGCCCAGCGTTTGAGGCGCCACAGCATGCGCGCCGACCCTGGCAGCACGATGTAGAGATTCCCCGCGGCTGCCTGCAACAGGATGTCGCGGGCTGCGGCGGTCGCCGGATATTTGGAATCGCGCAGCGCCTGCGTCGCACGCTCGCGCGCCTCCGCCGGCCCGCGAAAAGATTCGATCAGGTTCGTCGGCACGAACGTCGGCATGACGACCGAGACCTGCGTCTTGCTCGCGGCGAGCTCGCCGCTCAGCGTTTCGCTCAGCGACAGCACGGCGGCCTTGGTCGCGTTGTACGAGATCATTCCGGGGGCCGAGGCGAACGCCGCCGCGCTCGCGACGTTGATCAGCAGGCCGGCGCCGTTGCGTTGCAGATGCGGGATCGCCGCGCGCGCGCCGTGCACGACGCCCATGAAGTTGATGTCGACGATCCAGCGCCAGTCCTCGAGCGCCACCTCCATCAGCGTGCCCGAGCCCGCGACGCCGGCGTTGTTGACCATCACGTCCAGGCCGTCGTGCGTAGCCGCGAACGAGTTCACCGCGACGGTCAGCTCGTCGACGTTGGTGACGTCGCCGGGGTACGCGAGCACGGTCAGGCCTTTGCCTGACAGCTCTTCCTCGACGTGCGCGAGCCGCTCGACGTTGCGGTCGAAGAGGCCGAGCGTCCAGCCGTCGGCTCCCAGGGCCCGCGCCAGCTCGAGGCCGAGGCCGCTGCTGGCGCCCGTGATGAAAGCGCGCCGGGCCGGGAAGCGGCGGGCGAGCCGGTCGAATCGTCGTGTCATGCCAGCAAGGATCGCACGAACCATCCGGCCCAGGCAGCCAGCACCATGAGGACAATTCCGGGGAGCAGCTGGAAGGCAAAGCCCCGGTCGCCGAGCGAGAACGCCACGATCGCTTTGCTGACGGCGTTGGTGCTGAAGCCGATCAGGACGGCGATCGCTGCGAGCGCCACCTCGGTGTTGCCGCTGGCGGCGAGCGATGCGGCGGAGATGGCAGCGGCATGCGAGTCGGCCAGACCCGAAACGCCGGTCGCGAGCAGCAAGCCGCGATCGCCGAGCCACCAGGTGAGGGCAGTCGAAATGGCCAGTGCCAGTCCGACGACGAGCACGAACAACAGCGCGGTCTTCGGCGAGAACGGTCTGCCGGCCGGCACGTTGGTCTGCGCGGTGTCGCGGGCGCTGCGGAACATGAACAGTCCCGCGTACGCGACGGCGGTGAGACCCGAGAGCAGCAGCGAAGGCACCAGCGCCTCGAGCGTCGTCATGCTCACGAGCCCGACCACGATCCCCAGCTGGATCACCGTCGCGACCGAGGACGCCGCGGCGCCCGCGACGGCGCTGCCGCGCAGCTCCGCATGCTCTTTGGCGCGGGATCCCATCGCTCCGATGGTCGCCGTGCTCGACACGAACCCCGAGAAGAAGCCGGCTGCGGCCAGGCCGACCTTCGCGCCGAGCGACCGCACGGCGATGTAGCCAAGACCGTTGATCGCCATGACCAGCACAGCGAGCGTCCACAGCTTGCGCAGATCGAGCACACCCCATGGATCGACGGGTTGCTCGGGCAACAGCGGCAGGATCACGAGCGCGGCCGCGGCGAGGATCAGTCCGTCGCGCACTTCCTCGTCGGTGAGCACGTTGCGGATCCAGTCGTGAACCCGCGTGCGCGACGCCAGGATGATCGTCACGATGACAGCGAGACTGCCCGCCACTTGCGGCTCGCGCAGCGCGAGACCGCCGAGCAGCAGCGTCACGATCATGGCGACTTCGGTCGTCAGGCCGGGATCGTGCCGGAAGGACCGCACGTAGCTCAGCGCGGCGAACACGCCGACGACGGCCGCGACGACGAGAAACGTGGGCAGTCCGCCGAGCTCGAGGCTGATGGCGCCAGTCAGTGCGACGAGAGTGAAAGTGCGGACGCCGGCGGCGGCGCGGCGCGGACCCTGTCCCTTGCTGCGTTCACGTTCGATGCCGATGAGCAGCCCGACGGCGAGCGCGGCACCGAGACGAACGATCAGCTGCTCTTCCACACCTGCTTCAGATGCCCGATGACGAGCGAGCGGATGTTCTGCACCGGATTGCGTTCCCACGTGAAGCACGGGGGATCGCGCCGGAGCATCGGCCAGCGCCCGGTGCGCAGCACTTCTTCCAGGTAGTCGAGGTTGCGCTGGATCGCGTCCATGTACGGGTTGCGGCCGTTGAACAGCGTGTCGAGGTAGCGGTAGGCCGCGCCGAACTCGCCGTCGAGACGCGTGCGCCGCACGTCCTCGACGAACTCCGGCGTGTGCCGCAGCACGTCCAGCCCGGAGTTGTAGCGCACCGAAGTCTTGCCGGCGCGGTCGCTCGGCATCGCGATGCCGCCGAGCACGAACTCGGGATAGAGCCGGTCGCGGCACTTCTCGAGGTAGCACCGGTCGGCCATCTGCGCAATGAGGTCGCCGGTGCCGATGAGGTGACCGAGCTTGCGGTCGCGATGGTCATCGAGGCGGATCTGGTCGAACTGCACTTCGTAGCCGGTGAAGTGCACGATCTTGGTCGCGACCGGCACCCACTCGGCCATGCCGATCGTCGGCAGGTAGCGGCCGATGAAGTGCGCGCTGCGGCTGACGTGGCTGAGCGTGAACTCAGCGCCGTTGCGATGCGTCTGGTCGTCGGTCTGGCGGATGTAGCCGGCGTCGTGGAATAGCGCGGTGACCACGCCGACGATCGCGCGCTCCGGTCCGAGGCGCTCGTCCGCGAGGTGGGTGCGGTCGTAGCTGACGATCAGGCGCGCGACGGCGAGCGTGCCGTCGAGCGAGTGCTGCAGATCGTGGTAGACGGTGTCGCAGCCGTAGTAGCCGGGAAACTGGCCGTTGAACAGGCGCTCGAAATCGCGAAAGGCGCTCTCGACGCGGTCAAACGGATAGTGCGGCCAGTTCTGGCGGAACAGCTCGCACACTGCACGGCGCACCGCGTCGGTCGAGCTGACCTGCACGGTGTTGGTGACGTCGAAATCACTGCGCCGATACTGCATGTCTGTTGTGTCTGGCGGCGCGTGTCCCCGCGCGCGTTTGATCGACCGGAGTCTAGCCGCTCTGCCTGCATTGTCCATGTCGAAAAATTTGCCAAGGACGCGGCCAGGAGGCGGCCCGCGCGGCGTTTTTCCGCAGTTTTATCGCTGTTGCGAATCCTCTGGATGGGACCGCGGCGGGCGCGTTTTGCGCCCGTGGCTTGTCGCAGATGTGAAGCCCTTCACATTCCAAAACGGCCGCGGAATCACTGACTGCGCACGGGCGCGAAGGAGGGGTCGGCGAGCTTCATCTCGGTCACCGGTCCGTACTTGCGCAGGCCCTCGCGCAGTGCGCTGGCATTGCCGACAACCACGATCGCCAGCTGGGAGCTGGACGGCAGGACTTCGTCGATCACGCGCTTGGCGTCAGCGCCGCTGACGCCGGCGAGCGCGGCGGAATAGTTGTCGATGTAGCTGCGGTCGAGGCCATAGAACTCCAGGGTCGCCAGCTGCGACGCCCATTGCCCGGCGGTCTCCAGCGCCAGCGGATACTGACCCTGCACATAGCTCTTGCCCGATTCCAGCATCGTGGCGTCGAGCCCGGACTGGTGCAGCTTGTCGAGCGTCGCGAGCGCCAGGTCGAGCGCCTGGATCGTCGTCTCGGTCTGCGTGAACGAGGTCAGTGCCCAGTGGCCGGGCTGCAGCAGCCGGTCGAAATGGGAGCTCGCGCTGTAGCTCAGGCCGGTACGGATACGCAGCTCGCTGTTGAGCATCGACGTGAAGCGTCCACCGAACAGCGTGTTGGTGATGTCGAGCGCAGCACGGCGCGGGTCGCTCTTCGCGACGGCCACATTGCCGGCCCAGAAGTACGACTGCACCGACTCTGGCGCGTCGATCAGCAGCACGCGGCGGCTCGTGACCTGCTGCGCCTTCTGGATCTGCGGCAGCGGCGCGCTCGCCTTGCGCCAGCCGGAGAACGCTCGCGAGATGCGTTGCTTGAGCTGCGCGGTCTTGAAGTCGCCCGCGACGGCGAGGATCAGCCGGTCCGCACCGACCTGCTCCTGGTAGTAGCGCTGCAGGTCGGCGTGCTTGATCTGCGCGAGGCTCGCTTCGCTGCCGTCGACCGTGCGGCCGTACGGATGAGTGTCGAACAGGCTCGCCTCGCCGTAGATCGGCGCCAATGCGGCCAGGTCCGATTCCTTCGCGGCGCGGATGAACTCGATCTGCCGCGCCCGCAGCGTGTCGAACTGTTCGAGCTCGAGGCGCGGCCGCTGCAACATGTCGGCGAGCAGGTCGACCATGAGCTGCTGATCGCGCGCGAGGAACGAGCCGCTCACCGCAATGCTCTCGGTGCTTGCGCCTGTTTCGATCTGTCCGCCCACCGACGCGACGGTTTCGGCGAACGCGACGGCGTCGCGCGAGCCCGCGCCTTTCTGCAGCAGGCCGACCAGCAGGCTCGCGAGTCCGGACTCGTTGCCGGGGTCGCTTACGGCGCCGCCGCGCAGCACCGCGCTGAACGTGATCAGGGGAACGTCATGCCGCTCCATGAGCAGCACGACCGTACCGTTACCGAGTTGCACGCGCTCGAACGGCGGCACCTTGACGCCATTGCCGGCCGCGAGAACCGTGGTGGAGCAGATGAGCAGCAATGCCGCGACGAAGGTCTTCATCGGCCTTCTCCCTGGCTGGCCGCCGTTTTGGCGGTCAGCACGCCCACGGTGCGATTAGTGGGCCGCAGCAGCTCGGTCGCGAGCTTGCGAATGTCGTCCGCCGTCACCTTTTCATAGGCGGCCGGCGCATCGAACAGCCGTTTGTAGCCGCCTTGCAGGACGGCGTACGAGCCGAGCGCCTGCGCCTTGCCATCGATCGTCGCGAGGCCGCGCCAGAAATCGGCGAGTGCCTGGCTGCGTGCGCGCGCGAGCTCCGGTGCAGTCACGCCGCTGTCGCGCAGACGCGCGATCTCGCGATCGAATACGGCTTCCGCTTTCTGCGCATCGCCGCCCGCGGGCAACGTAAGCAGGAACCATGCGAGCCCCGGATCGAAGCCGCGTTCGACATAGCTGTCGGCGGAGATCGCCAGCTTCTCGTCTTCGACCAGCACGCGGTGCAGGCGCGAAGCGTCGCCGTCGGTGAGGATACGCGACAACAGCTCGAGCGCCGGCTGCCGCGCATCGTCGCCGGCGAGTGCGTGATACGCAAATTGCAGCAGCGGGCTTTGCGCTTCAGCCTCGATGTTGACGCGACGCTCGCCTTCCTGCGCCGGTTCCTTCGTGCGGATCGCATCGGGCGGCGCGTGCGCGGGGATCGGTTCGAAATACTTTTTCGCCAGCGCGATCGCGCTCTGCGGCTCGATGTCGCCGACGAGGACCAGCGTGCAGTTGTTCGGTGCATAGTGGGTCGCGAAGAACCGCTTGAGATCTTCGATGCGCCACGACTGGATGTCGGAGGGCCAGCCGATCGTCGGGATGCCGTACGGATGCGCGAGAAACGCAGTCGCCTGGACCTGCTCCTGCAGCCGGCCGACCAGACTGTCCTCGACGCGCAGCCGCCGTTCGGAGTACACGACGCCGCGCTCGCTCTCGATGACCTTCGGCTCGAATGCCAGATTGGCGAGGCGATCGGCTTCCACTTCGAACACCGTCGCGAGCGCGGCGCGCGGCAGCCAGTCCTGGTAAACCGTGACGTCGTTGGTCGTGAACGCGTTGTTGCGCGCGCCGTTCGCTTCGAGCACGCGATCGAAATCGCCCTGCGGCCGCGTGGCTGTGCCGTTGAACATCATGTGCTCGAAGAAATGCGCGAGGCCGGTGATGCCCGGCACTTCGTTGCGGCTGCCGGCGTGCACCCAGTTGAAGAGCGCGACGTTCGGGATGTCGTGATCCGGCCAGACGATGACCTGCATGCCGTTCGCGAGCGTCACCGCCTGCACCTGGTCGGCGCCCGGAACCTGGGCCGCGGCCGGTGCAGTGCACGCGCAGGCGATCGTTGCTGCGAGCAATTGACTGAGCAATCGACGAGACATGCGGGGCCCCCAAGTGCACGAGTGCCTGAAAGGGGCGAATCATAGAGAAAAAAAAACGCCGCCAGCGGGGAAGAACGCGGGCGGCGTCGAATGCGAACCTGAGATCGCTCTTGCAAGCTACGGGTGGGATCGTCGACCTTTCGCCTGGTGGGCAGGCGCCAGGTCACATCCCAGGTTCAGCGCATCGAAGTAACACCGAAGGGAATTGCAACCGCTGTGCCAACGGCTGAAGTCGAGTTCAATCAGTGAGTTACGATCTGACGCCGCGTGCCCGTCGCCGCCCATCGCTGACAAGGATTGTCAGCTTGCGACACGGCATAATCGCGCACCTGCTTTGGAGGAGATGACTCATGCCGGAGACCCCGCACCGCCGCCTTGCCGACCGCGTTTCCTCGAGCCCGACTTTCATCGGCGCCGGCTCCGCACTGACCGGCAACCTCGAATGCGGCGGCGACCTGGTCGTCGCCGGCTCCGTCAACGGCGACAGTAGCGTGCGCGGCTCCTTCACGCTTTCGGAAGGCGGACGCTGGGAAGGGCGCATCAGCGCCGCCAACGCGGTCGTCTCCGGCGAGATCGAAGGCACGCTCAACGTCGCGGAGAAACTGGAGATTCGCGCCACCGCGCGCCTGCGCGGTGCGCTGAGTGCGCGCTCGATCGCCGTCGCGCGCGGTGCGGTGATCGAAGGCGAAATGGCCGTGACCAGCGGCCAGCCGGTCGTGCACTACGAAGAGAAGAGAAAGGTCTAGCAGCCGCTCAGGCCGTCGATCCACTGAGTGAGTAAAGCGACGCCATCGGCGTCGACTGTATTCGACGCGAGCGGCGGCATGCCGTTGCTGTCGCGCCGGTTGGCGCGATTCACGATCACCGAGTTCGCGGCGCTGCCCGGCGCGATCAGCCGCGCGTTCGCACCGAGACCGAGATCTCCCGACTGCGGACTCGCGTTGCAGGCATTCGTCGCGTTGAGCGCAGTCGTGTAACGCAGATCCATCGTGCTCGGCGTCGGGCCGTTCGGCCGGTGGCACTGCGAGCAGTTGGTGTGGAGATACGCGCGTGCGCGATCCGTCAGCGGTGCGCCCGCATCCGCCGGATCCGGCATCGACGGCGCGGCCGCAGAATCCGCAATCGGCGGCGACAGCACGCCGATGTGACTCAGCGTCGCGAGCTCGTTCGCGGTGCGGCCGGTCTGCGAGTACGTCAGGTCGCGATTGAGCTGCGCGGTTTCCAGCCCGAGCGCGCGGTTCGCCGCGCCGGTGTGGCACTCCAGGCATTGCGCTTCGCTCGGGAAGCGCCACATCTGCCCGTTGCCGATGTCGCGGTCCGCACCGCCTTCGACGAGCGTCGCGTCCGTCTGCTGCGCGTTCCACTCGTAAGTGAAGCCGCCCCACGTGCCGTCCGGATGACGCATCAACAGGCGCGTCTCGATCAGCCGCGTGCCGACACGGAAGTTCTTCATGAGTACGCTGCGATTCGGCAAGTCCCAGTCGCCGTCGGTGCGCACTGTGACTGTCTGTCCGTCGGGCACTGCGAGCCAGCGATCCTTGGTCGCGCCGTCCGACCAGAACGGCGCGTTGATCGCGTACGGAATCAGTCCCGCGGCGGGCTGTTGCGCATTGCTGGCTGAGACGCAGCCGGTATCGCTGAGATTTTGCGGCACGCTGCCGCTCACGGTGCCGGTCTGGAATTGGATGTGATTGAGCGTGCCGCCGTAGTCGACTACATACAGCTCGCCGTCGTTCGCCTGCCCGAAAGATGAAATGCTCAGCCCGGTGTCGAGCAGCTGCGTCGGCTCGCGCGGCTGCGGCGCGCTCTCCGGGATCCACGCCCAGATGCGCCCCGAGCCGAAATCGCCGAACAGGAAGCGGCCGGTCAGGTTGGTCGACTGCGTGCCGCGATACACGAAGCCGCCGGTGATCGAGATGCCGACCGCATGGGAGTATTCCGCGACCGGATCGATCAGGCCGCCGGCGCCGCACCCGGCAGTGCCGCCGCTGTTGAAGTCGTGCGCGCCTTCGCGGCAACGCCAGCCGTAGTTGCCGCCGAGCGTGACCTGGTCGACTTCTTCCCAGTCGCCCTGGCCGACGTCCGCGACCCACAGATCGCCGTTGACGCGATCGAAGCTCCAGCGCCACGGATTGCGGAAGCCCGAAGCGTAGATCTCCGGGCAATTGCCGCTGCTGCGACCCGCGGCCGGACAACGATCCGTGGCGTTGCCGGCATCGAAGTACGGATTGGTCGCGGGCACGGTGTACGAGGTCGAATTCGCCGGACCGACATCGATGCGCAGCATCTTGCCGAGCATCGTCGTGAGCCGCTGGCCGTTGCCGGGATTGCCGTGCTGATCGCCGCCGCCGCCGCCGTCGCCGAAACCGATATACAGCATGCCGTCGGGACCGAACGCGATGTTGCCGCCCTTGTGATTGGTCTCCGGCTGACTGACCCGCAACAGGATCTGTTCGGTGCCCGTGTCGATCGTCGCGCCGTTGTCCAGCGTGCGGAACGACGAGATGCGCGATTCGCGGCCCGCGTCCTCGTTCGTGTACGAGAGGAACACGCGCGGGTCCTGCGGGAAGTCCGGGTGAAACGCCATGCCGAGCAGGCCCATCTCGCCGCTCCCGTCCACGCGCGCGTCGATGTCGATGTACACGGTGCTCGCCGTGGGATTGCTCGTCGGGAAGGTGCGCACGACTCCGCCCTGCTGGACGACGAACCAGCGCGAGTTGTCGCCCGGCGCCTGCAGCATCGCGATCGGCGAGGAGAACGACAGGTTCGTGTAGCGCGCGACGGAGATCGAGTCATCGGCGCTCGGCCGGTCCCACGCCAGGCAGCTGGTATTCGCAGGCCGCGTATCGAGCCCCGACGGCTCGTCGTTCGGCGGGGGCGGCGGAGGCTCGTTCTGGCGCGTGCTCTCGCCGCCGCCGCAACCCTGCAGACAAGCGAGCGCAAACAGCAAAGCCGCATGCAGCGATGCTCTTTTCAGCTGAACGGCGTTGGTGGCGACGTACATGATTCCCCGCGTACGAAATGCAATTAGCAGATGCCAGTCGGGCCGCCAAGTGTCGGAGGCCGACGACGGCAGCGCCGCGCCTCGCGGGCGCCGGATAGAATGCACCGGGGAACCGAACCAATGCCAACGAGCCGACTTCCCGAACTGATCGCCCGCCGCGGCAACGTGGCCGAGTACCCGGAGAACACGCTGCCCGCGCTGCGCTCCGCGCTGGAGCTCGGCGCGCGCCAGCTTGCATTCGACGTGCAGCTCTCGGTCGACCGGCATCCCGTGCTGATCAACGACTCCAATCTGCAGCGTCTCGCCGGCATGGACCGCAATGCACTGGAGATGACCTGGAGCGAGCTCACCGAAATCGCAGTGAGCGAGCCGCAGCGATTCGCGCAGCGCTTCACGGACGTCGGCATCCCGCGCCTCGGGCAAGCCGTCGAAGTGCTCGCGAGCCATCCGGCGACGACGGCGTTCGTCGAATTGAAGCGCGCGAGCCTGCGCGAGTTCGGCCACGAGATCGTCGTGCGCAAGATCTGCGAAGTGCTCAAGCCGGTCGCGCGCCAGTGCGTGCTCGTTTCGGCGGACTTCGCAGCCATGCACCACGTGCGGCAGGTCTCGCCGTATCGCATCGGCTGGCGCGTATCCGAGTACTCGAATACGGCTGCCTTGAAGAGCGAAGCGCTCGCGCCGGATTACCTGTTCTGCGATTACCAGCTGCTGCCGGAGGACTCGTCGAAGCTGTGGCGCGGTCCGTGGCGTTGGGTCGTTTACGATGTGCAGACGGCGAAGCTGGCACTGCAGCTGGCGGCGCGCGGCGCGCGCCTGATCGAGACGAGCGCGATCCGCGATCTGCTGCGCGAAGCGCGCAAAGAGTCAGGCTGAAGCCTGACACCTACAGCTTCATGTAGCGCGCGACCTGGCGATCGGCCCAGCTCTCGCGCACGAAACTCTCCATGAAGCCGCAGTGTCCGCCGTGCGGGATCGCCTCGATCTCGAGCTGCGAGGAACGCGCGACGTCGTGCAGGTCGCGCGCCGGAATGATCGGATCGTCGAGCGACAGCAGGATGTGACTCGGCACAGCTAGCTGCGCCAGCCGGTCGCCGACGATCGCGTAGCCGCTGAGGTACGCGTCCAGCGTGGGGAAGCCGCTGTACTGCTCGACCATGATGCGCGTCATCTCCTTGATGCTGCGCTGGGCGAGGATCGGGCCGAAATCGTAGCGCTGCGGAAAGATCCGCTGCTTCAGCCGCAGAGACTGCTTCCACTTCGAGATGAAGTAGTTGTGATAGATGAAGGGACCCTGCTCGAGCACGTCCATCGTGGTGTGCGGGCGCAGGACCGGGCAGATGCCGATCGCACGTTCGAGTTCAATTCCCGCGGCTGGCGCGCGCGCGGCCACGCGCAGCGCAAAGTTGCCGCCGAGCGAGAAGCCCGCGATCGTGAGACGTTGATCCGGCAGCGCGCGCTGGATCGCGCCGACCGCGCCGACGACCTCATCGAGGCGGCACGAATGGAAGATCTCCTCGTTGAGATGATGACTCGGGCCGTGATCGCGGAAATTCAGGCGATAGATGTCGCAGCCGCGGTCGAACAGATAGCTGCCGAGCGACAGCACGTACATCGAATCGGCGCTGCCTTCCCAGCCGTGAAGCAGGATCACCAGATCGCGCGCCGGCTCGCGTCCCGCCGCGACCTGGCTCGAGTGGTGACCGAGCAACCGCACGCCGTCGCCGCACTCGACGATCTGCGTCTGCGCGCACGCGACCAACTGTCGAGCGCGGCGCATGAGCAGCGGGCGCCGCAGTCGCAGGCTCGGCACGATCGATTGCAGGTGAGCGTTCACGAGCCAGGCAGGCGGCGTGAACGAGGCGAGCGGCGTAGCGGTCATGAATCGATGCGTATCGGCGAGGATCCGGGGAGCGTGGTGACGAAGTCAGGGCCGACCAGCTCGCTGGGCGTCGCAAATCCCGACATCCGTGGCTGTGCCAGCAACGTGGTCAGGATACCGAGCGATGACGCGACCGTCAGTGAATAACCGTTGGCGGTGCGCAGCCGCGCAGTCTTGGTCTGCCCGGCGGCATTGCGCGCTTCGCCCCAGATGAAGCTCGGGTTGTTCTCGCGCTGGGTGCGGTCGGGTGGTCGCAGCCGCGCGTCGATGACGCGCTTCGCGACCGCCTGCATCCAGCGTTGTCGCAGCAGCGGGGCGATCCAGTTCGCGCGACGCATGCCATCGAGGCCCTTCTGCGAGATCGCCGTGAACACTTCGATGTTCGGGATGCCGGTCGTGAAGTACGCGGTGCTCACGTCGCCCCACGGAATGCCGACGGCGAGGCGTTCGCCCGCGCCGAAGTCGATGCGCCGTGTCTGCGAGCCGAGCTCGACCGGCACGATCTTGCCGTCGCGGCGCACGCGCGAGCCGCCCCCGACCGATTCGACCGAAGTCTTCGCCGTGCCCTTGCTCATGCCGGAGTTGCCCTCGAAGCCGAGCGTCAGGTGGGTCGCATCGGGCAGCGCCTGCTTCAGCTTCGATGCGACGCTGTCGGTCGGCACGACGTCGAAGCCGACGCCGGGACAGAGCACGACCTTCGCGCGATGCGCCTTCTCGTCGACGCTGTGCGCCAGCTCGAAGACGTCGATCTCACCGGTGATGTCGAGATAGTGAACGTGGGTGGCGAGACAGCCCTGCATCATCGGGCGCGCCGTCGCGGAGAAAGGACCGGCGCAATGCAGAACTGCAATCTTGCCGTCGAGCGCGCGCACCAGCGACGTGTGATCGTCGAGCCCGAACACGGCGCTCTCGCAGCCGAGCTCGGCGGCGAGATGCTCGACCTTCGCACGCGAGCGGCCCGCCAGCACCGGGCGCATGCCGCGGGCGACGGCCTCGCGCGCGATCAGCTCCCCGGTGTACCCGTTCGCCCCATAGAGCAGCCAGGGCTCGGTCATGACCCGGCCGGCTGAGCGGCAAACTCCACGCGATTGTTCTGGGCTGCGATCTTGTTCCAGTCGCCGGCAGTGACCTTCGCCAGCTGGTCGCCGCGCGGGTAGGGAACGACCGGCTTGCGGCCTTCGTGCTCGACTTCGACGCGCAGCTGATCGGTCTTGTCCTGGCGCAGCGAGGCGACCAGGTTCGCGAACGGCAGCGACTGGCGCTGCGCGGCGCTCAGGCCATCGTCGAACGGATTGCCGCGCAGGTCGCAGCGGCTCGCCGGCAGGTCGTCGGCCGCCATCGAATAGCCTTCGATGCCATTGCCGACGAGACAGAACTCGCCGACGTACGTCGCGACCTTGAGCGTGCCGCGGAAACCGCCGGCCTTGAGCTGCGTGATCATGTCGCGCATGCGCTCCAGCCGTGCGCCTCCCAGCGGCGCTTCGCCGTACGGAACGGGCTCGGACTCGACATCCGCGGCAGCGGCGGTTTGCGCGACGGCTGCCATCGTTGGCTCCTCGCGTCCTTGCACGGCCTGCCGCAACGCTGCCAGCTGCAACTGTTGCTCCTGCACGTACTCGTTGAGCTTGGTATTGCTCTGCGCGAGATCGTTCATCGTGTCCAGTGTCCGCATATGGAGGACAGCGAGCACGACCGTCGGCAGCAGCGCGAGCGCGGCGATCGCCGCGACCAATGGCCAGCGGCTGGGCGGCGGAGGCGGCGGAGCCGCTTCGATCGGCTCGGGCGCCGGCGTCGGCGCGGCGGCCGGCTTCATCTCGGTGCCGATGCGCCGTGCAAAAGCTTCCAGGCTCGCGAGCACGAAGCGGCGCATTTCGGCGTTGTGCTCCTTCAGGAGCGGGGCGGTCGCGCCGCGGACAGCGGCTTCGATCTCGCCGAGCACGATGGCCTGTGTCGGCGTGCGGACCGCTGCCGTTTCCTGAGCGGCGTAGCCTGCGGGCGACGCGGGGCGCTGCTCGCGACGCTCCGGCAGCAGGCGCAACTGGTACAGCACGCGCGAGACGTCCGCCTGTTTAACAGTTTTCGGCAGCACGCCGACCGCGCCAAGCGCGCGCGCCTGGCTGACATACAGCTCGCCTTCCTGCGAGGTGTACATGACGACCGGAATCATCGCGGTGTCGGGATTGCCCTTGATCGCCTGGATCGCCTGGAATCCGTCCATCCCGGGCATCAGGTGATCCATGAAGATCACATCCGGACGGGTCTGGCGCAGATATTCCAGGGCGTGCTCGGCGCTCTCCGAGGAGTCCACCTGCAGCCCGTAGCCTTCCAGCATGCGGCTGAGAATCACGCGGGCCGAGCGCGAGTCGTCGACGATCAGGGCTCGCTTGGTCATAGCGCCCGGATGATAGTCGCCAAGGTCATTACCGACAACGCGCCAGTTCCGTCCTTGCGAGGTGCGGGAAATCCCGCGGGACCATCCGCAGCCGGCGAGAGTATGCTCGGGAGGCTCCGCGCGCGCAGGGGGATGGCTTCCATGGCGTACTCGACCGCAGATATCCGCAACATTGCGTTGGTGGGGCAGGCCGGGGCCGGCAAGACATTGCTGGCCGAGAGCCTGCTGACCGAATCCGGCGCCATCCGCAGCCGCGGGAGCCTGGAGCGCGGCACCACAGTTTGCGACTTCGATCCGCAGGAGCAGGAGCTGCGGCATTCGCTCGACGCCGCCATCGTGCACTTCGACGTCGGCGCGTGCCGCGTCAACATGATCGACACGCCAGGCTATCCCGACTTCGCCGGCCGCTCGCTCAGCGTGCTCGAAGCGGTCGAGACTGCCGTCATCGTCGTCAGCGCGGTCAACGGCATCGAGCCGGTCACGCAGCGCATGATGGAGTTCGCCCGCGACCGCGAGCTGTGCCGCCTCATCGTCATCAACAAGATCGATAACAAGGACGCGAAGCCCGAGCAGGTGCTGGCCGATCTGCGCGAGACGTTTGGCCGCGAGTGCCTGCCGCTGAATCTGCCGGCAGCGCGCGGCACCCAGGTCGTCGATTGTTTCTTCAAGCCCGGCGACGCGCAGCCGGACTTCTCCACGGTGGCCGCCGCGCACACCGAGATCATCGACCAGGTCGTCGAGATCGACGAACAGCTGATGGCGCTGTACCTCGAGCAGGGCGAGGAGCTGACGCCGGAGCAACTGCACGACCCTTTTGAGCAGGCGCTCCGCGAGGGGCACCTCATTCCCGTCTGCTTCGTCTCCGCCGAAACCGGCGCCGGCATCAAGGAGCTGCTCGAAGTGTTCGCGCGGCTGATGCCGAATCCGATGGAAGGCAATCCGCCGCCGTTCCTCAAGGGCGAGGGCGCGCCCGCGCAGCGCGTGCAGGTGACGCCGGATCCGGAGCGCCACGTCATCGCCCACGTGTTCAAGATCAGCATCGATCCGTTCGTCGGCCGTCTCGGCGTGTTCCGCGTGCACCAGGGCACGGTGCGCACCGGCTCGCAGCTGTTCGTCGGCGACGCGCGCAAGCCGTTCAAGGTCGCGCATCTCTACCAGATGCAGGGCAAGGAGCACGCGGAAGTCTCGCGCGGCATTCCCGGCGACATCTGCGCGGTGGCGAAGGTCGACGAGCTGCACTTCGACGCCGTGCTGCACGATTCGCACGAGGAGGATCACTACCATCTCAAGTCGATCGTGTTCCCGCCGGCGATGGCGGGCCTTGCAATCGAGCCGGACCGGCGCGGCGAGGAGCAGAAGCTCTCGGACGCCCTGCACAAGCTGGTCGCCGAAGATCCGTGCGTGCGCGTCGAGCATCATTCGAGCCTGAATGAGACCGTGCTCTACGGCATGGGCGACCTGCACCTGCGCGTGATGCTCCAGCGCATGGGCGATCGCTACGGCGTGCGCTGCAAGACGCACGTTCCCAGCATCCCGTATCGCGAGACGATCACGCGTCCCGCGCCCGGCCATCATCGTCACAAGAAGCAGACCGGCGGCGCGGGCCAGTTCGGCGAGGTGTATCTGCGCGTCGAGCCGCTCGATCGCGGCCAGGGATTCGAGTTCGTCGACGAAGTCGTCGGCGGCGCGATTCCTTCGCAGTTCATTCCGGCGGTCGAGAAGGGCGTGCGGCAGATGCTGACCGAGGGCGCGATCGCGGGCTTCCCCGTGCAGGACCTGCGCGTCATCGTCTACGACGGCAAGTATCACGCGGTCGATTCGAAGGAAGTCGCGTTCGTCTCCGCGGGACGGCGCGCGTTCCTCAACGGCTTTCGCGAAGCCGGCCCGATCGTGCTCGAGCCGGTGGTGCGCGTCGAAGTGACGACGCCGACGGGCGCGACCGGCGACATCACCGGCGATCTCGCGACACGCCGCGGCCGTGTCAGCGGCACGCAATCGCTCGCCGGTCAGCGCACGCGCATCAGCGCCCTCGTGCCGCTGGCGGAGATCACGGACTATCAGGCCCGCGTCAAATCACTGACGGGCGGCGAAGGAACGTACACGATGGAACTGAGTCACTACGACCCAGTTCCAGCGCGCAAACAGCAGGAGCTGATGAAGGCGTTCAAGACCGTCGAAGAAGACTGATCACATCTTCCTGAACTTGTACATCACCTGGTCCGTCTTGTGGCGGACGGACTTGTCGAACACTTCCTTCGTGTGATCGTCCGCGGGATTCGCGAACAGCGGGTTCTCGCTATCGAATGTCAGGCCCGCGGCCTCGAAGTCGCGCTTGAGGACCGCCGGATCGATGCGATGCAGCGCAGTGACCGTCTCAGTCGGATCGCCTGCGTTCGCGACGTGATCGATGACCACCACGACGCCGCCCGGCTTCAGCGCCGGCACGAGCTGCGCGAGCGCCTTGGCCGGATCCGTCGCCGGCCAGCCTTTCTTCGGCCGCCAGTAAAGGTCGTGATAGCTCTGCACGAACAGCACCGCATCGAGCGATGCGGGATCGAGCGGCATCGCTTCGACCGGCGTCGTCAGCTCGGTGACGTTCGCCAGGCGATTGTTGCCGTAGCGCTTCGCGGGCGCGTCCTCGGCGAACTTGCGGTACTCGGGATTGTTGTACGCGATGACTTTGCCGTCGGCGCCGACCACTCGCGACAGCAGCTCGGTGTAGTAGCCGGCTGCGGCGAAGTAGTCGAGAGCATGCTGGCCGGGCCGCAGCTCCAGGAACTTCAGCACATCGGCTGGATGGCGCCACGCGTCCTGTTCCGCGTCGCCCGCGAACCGGTCGGGATTGGCAAGCGCAGCATCGATCGCCGCGGCATCCGCGGTAGGAGCCGGCGCGGGCTCAGCCGATGCCGTGGGCTCGGGCGGTGCAGCTTCGGGCGCCTTGGCTTCTTCGTGTTTGCCGCAAGCGGCGAGTGCCAGCGCCATCACAGTCACGTGAGCCAGCCAGAATAAACGTCGCATGGTTATTCCTCCGTCAATGCATCGAGTCGTTCTGCCAGGGCCGTCAGCTCGCGCTGCATGTGCTCGCGCTGCGCCGGCGTCAGCGAGGCATCGAGGGCGGTCAGCAATGACAACGCCTGCTCGCGATTGCTCGCTTCTTTCGTCTTGTACTGCGCGGTCCATTGCGTGTCGGGCTCGCGCAGCAGCTGGAGGATACGCTCCTGTGCAGTGCCGCGGTTGCTAAAAGCATCGCCGAGTGCGGTGCGCCAGCGGCGTTGACTCTCGAGCCATTCGTTGGTCGTCGGTTGAATCTGCTGCGACATGTCGCGCACCAGCAGCTTCTGTTCTTCGGTGATCGTGCCCGTCCAGCGCTTCACCTGCCGCTGCGTTTCTTTCACGCGACTGGCCTGCCAGCTGCCGTTGCGAATTTCTTTCAGCGAGTCCGCGGAGCGCTCCTGCGATTTCTTCTCGAGGTTCGCCAGGAATTCCTCGACCTGCGCCGGCGTCAGCTCCAGCAGCAGCCGGCTCGCTTGCGGCGCGGTCTGCGCAGCGAAGTCCGAGACGAAGCCTTCGACCTGGCCGAACATTCGCTGGTATGCGGCGCGGCTGGACGGTCGCGCAACTTCGCTGGACAGCTCGCGCAGGAAGGTCGCGTAGCGGCCCAGCTCCTGTTCGCGATGCCATTCCAATGTCTGCGCCAGCCACGCGCGCAGGTCCGAGCTTTGCCGGTCGTCGAGCGACACCAGGTTGCCGACATACAGCGCAGCGAGCGTATCGAGCCGGTTGTAGACCAGCTTCGCGCAGCCGGCTGCGGTCGCAGCGAGCAGCAGGATGCACAGCAAGCGCGACAGTCGGAACATTGTGGACAGGCGGCGAGGTTCCACGGCCATGAGGTTAGCGTACAGTGACGGCGTGTTGCACAGTCCCGCCGTTGCGCGCCTTGCCTAGAGCGATCCATTTCGCCACTGCCGTGCTGGCGCTGGGCGCTGCTGGCCTCGTGAAAGCGGTCGACGATGCCAATCTCAGCGTGGATCGAGTCAACGGCGACGGCTGGAGCGCGGAGCACATCGAGATCGATTGGGATCTGCCGGATCGTGCGACTGCGACGATCGGCAAGCTGCGGCTGGCCGCGATCGCGCAGGAATTGCACGATGTGCGCATCGTCTGTCCGCGCGTCGAGCTGTCCGTTCGTGCTATCGGCTGCGAGCGGGCGCGCGTCGCCGCGAATCTGCCCGGCATCGGTGCGCAAACGTTCACTGCGAACCTGACGTATGGGCGCACCGACGGCTCGCTCAGCTGGCGCGTCGAGGGCGACCTCAAGCAAGTCTCCGTAGAAGCGCTTGTCGCTGCCGCCAAACATCTGCGGCTGCCGCTGCCTGGCATCGAAGCAAGCGGGCTGGCAAGCGTGTCGGGCGCGGTCGTCGGCTCTGGAGCCGAGCTGCATTCCGCGACTTTCGGCGTACAACTCGTCGAGCTGACGTTGAACAACGAAGCCGGCAGCATCGCCACCGACAAGTTGACCGCGCGCGTGCAGGGCACTGTGCGCAGAAGTAAAGGCGACTGGCTGTTCGATGTCGATCTGAGCTCGGCGCAAGGGCAGGCATATGTGCAGCCGATCTTCGTCGACTTCGGCGCCCACGCGTTGCGTGCGACCGCCGCCGGAAAGCTACGCGGCACCCGCGAGCTGACGATCGAGCGCTTCTTGCTGGACCATTCACGGGTTGCCCGGGCGAGCGGCAGTGCGAACATCGATTTCGCCAACGAGCAACCGCTGCGCTCGCTGACGCTGCAACTCGCCGGGCTCGAGTTTCCGGGTGCCTACGAAAGCTATCTGCAGCCGATGCTGCTCGACACGAGCTTCAAGGCGATGCAGACCGCGGGGACGCTCGCCGGCGATGTGACGATCGAGAACGGCGAGCCGCGCAGCGTGGATCTGACGTTGCGGGATCTGACGTTCGACGATGGCTCGGGGAAGCTCGGAATAGAAGCACTCGCGGGCGCCGTGCATTGGCGCGCGGATACAGCAGCGACCGGCGACGATGCTCCCTCCGCGCTGAGCTGGCGCAGCGGTTCGATCTTCGGACTCTCGATGGGCGCCGCCGAGCTGCAGTTCGCCAGCAAAGGCCGGCAGTTCAGGCTGCTGCAACCCTCGCGCATCCCGTTGCTCGACGGCGCGCTGGCGCTCGAAAGTTTTCGCGTACGCAACGCGGGGCTGCCGAGCGTGGCGTTCATGGTGGACGCGACGCTGGAGCCGATCGATGTGAAGCGCCTGTGCCAGGCGTTCGGTTGGCCGGAGTTCGGCGGCCGCGTCGGCGGCACGCTCTCCAAATTTCGCATGCGCGACGGCGTGATCACGCTCGGTACGACGCTGCGCGCGCAGGTTTTCGACGGCAGTCTCGCGCTCAGCGATTTGCAGCTGCAGCAGCCGTTCGGCAAATGGCCGCGCTTCTACTCGAACATCGCGTTCGACGACCTGGACCTCGAGCTCATGACCGGGGCGTTCTCGTTCGGGCGCATCACCGGCCGGTTGTCCGGCCGCGTCGATGGCTTGCGCCTGTTCAACTGGGCGCCGGTCGCGTTCGATGCGCGGCTCTACACGCCGCCCAACGACCGTTCGCGACACCGCATCAGTCAGCGCGCAGTCGAGAACATCGGCAGCATCGGCGGCGGCGGCGGGGCTGGAGTCGCGTCCGCGCTGTCGAGCGGCTTCCTGCGCTTCTTCGACGATTTCAACTACGAGCGGCTCGGTATTTCCTGCCGGCTCGAGAACGACGTGTGCGCGATGGAGGGCGTCGCGCCGGCGCCGAACGGCGGCTACTACCTGGTCAAGGGCCGCGGCCTGCCGCGCATCGACGTCATCGGCAGCTCGCGGCGCGTCGACTGGCCGCGCCTGGTGCGGCAACTGATCGACGCCACGAAATCCGGCGGGCCGACCGTCCAGTGATAGCATTCGACGCGGGTACTTCGAGGAGCTCACCAATGTTGCGCCACCCTTCGCTCAAGCTGATCGCGTGCTGCCTGGCCTTGTCGGCCTGTGTGACGATCAACGTGTATTTTCCGGCCGCCGCGGCCGAGAAGGCGGCGGACAAGATCATCGAAGACGTCTGGGGCGGCTCCAAGTCGACGGAGCCCGCGACCAAGCGCGACGACGACAACTCGCAAGGCGCGGTGCGCGAGACCGATGCACAGCGCGTACTGCTGGCCGCAGCGGCGTCGGTGCTGGACTTCATCTTGCCGCCGGCGCAGGCGCAGGCGAACCTGAACGTCGACACGCCGGCGGTGCGTCAGATCACGCAGTCGATGGAAGCGCGCCACGAGCAGCTGAAGAAGTACTACGACTCCGGCTCGATCGGGCTGACGCGCGACGGCCTCGTGCAGGTGCGCGATCAGAACCTGGTGCCGCTGCCGGAGCGTAATTCGGTGCGCAAGCTGGTCGCGGAAGAGAACGCCGATCGCACCAACCTCTATCGCGAGATCGCCGCCAGCAACGGCCACCCGGAGTGGGAGGCCGATATCCGCACGACGTTCGCCAAGCGCTGGGCCGGCAAGGCCGCCGGCGGCTGGTATTTCCAGAACGACGCCGGGGAATGGCAGAAGAAATAACGCCCCAAAAAAAAGAGCCCCGCATGTGCGGGGCTCTTCGTTTCCAGGCCGACGATTTCTTCGAGTTGTTGGGTAGCGTGGCTAATTTGGAAACGTTGCTCTGTCGCTCCAACCCTTCAGACCCTGACGCCAGATTCGAAAGACCCAGCGGCGCGTCCCTGACGCTTTGTTCCCGTCCTTCCCCTTCGCGGTGCCATCCCCGCTTCTCTGCATCCAATCGCCAGTCACGAAGCGATTGCGATTGCATACAAGTGAGCAAGTGGCATGCCTGCGGCATTTCCATCAACTGCAAACAAGAACTTATGCCCTGCTGTGGCGAGCGTGCCACGGGGCTGCGGTCGAAACTACATCGGGCGGTGTAAAGACGTCCGACGTTCGCAGAGCCTCAGCGGCCGCTGAGCGGCAGGTCGAGGCTGACGACGACGCCGGTATCGTCGGGGAGGTTCGTCGCATTGACGGTACCGCGGTGGAAGTCCGCGATCAGCCGCACGATGTAGAGGCCGAGGCCGAGGTGCGGCTTGCCGTTGACGCTGGTGCGACTGGTGACGAGCGATTCGAACAGGCGGTTGTCGAGCAGCGGCGGCAGGAGCGGTCCTTCGTTGCGCACGCTGAGCGTGCATGAGCGCGGCCCGCGTTCCAGCACGATCGCGATCGGTCCGCCCCTGGCCGTGAAGTCGCTCGCGTTGTCCATCAGCTTATCGAGCAGCTGCGCGATGAGGTCGGGCGAGCCTTCGACCCAGCACGGCTCCTGCGGAACCTGCGTCTCGACGCGATGTGCGACGAACGTCTGCCGATACGCCTGACCCATGTTGTTGATCAGCTCGCGCAGGTCGAAGCGCACGCGCTCGGTGTGCTCGATGATCTGCTCGACCCGCGTCGCCTCGCTGAGCGCGGTGAGGATCGAATGCATGCGGTTCGTGCCGCTGCGGGCGCGCTCGATGTAGTTCTGCGCGGCCGCCGGCAGCGGTTCCTCGGAGCTCAGGTTGTCGAGCGACGAGCTCACGATCGTCAGCGGCGTGCGCAGCTCGTGCGAAAGCTTGGTGCCGAGCGTCTGCAGATAGTTCGTGTATTCCTGCAATCGGCCGAGCAGCGTGTCGTAGCTGCGAGCCAGTGCGCCCAGCTCGTCGCGCGCTTGCGTGTCGGGAATGTGCGGCTCGATCCTGCCTTCCGACGTTAGCGCAGTGCTCGCTGCCCGACTCAAACGGCGGATGCGCAGCGACAGGCGCGCGGCGAACACGATCGTCACGACGATGACGAAGAGAGTCGCGACCACGGTCAGGTTGAGCAGCCGCGTGAGCGCGAGCTCTCGCACCTGCACCAGTTGCTCGCCCGGCTGCTCGACGACGAGCGCACCGAGATTGTCGTTGCCGTAGGGAATCGGCACCGCGGCGCGCACCAGCGAAGGCTCGCCGCCGGACTTCTCGAACCAGATCGCGTTGAGCTTGCCGCCCCGCGCCGAGTCCACCGGCGCGCCCCACATGCCGTAGGGAAGGCCATAGGGGCGGGCGCGCACTTCATCGCTCGAGAACAGCACGCGATAGATCGAGCGCGTGAAGCCCTCTTCGTCGCGCCGCATGCCGGGATATTGCGTCGGCGTCGCAACGCCGATCGAACCGGCCCGCGCCAGCAGCCAGCCGTGAGTATCGACGACTGAAACGCGCACGCCGTCCGGCGCGTACTGCTCCAGTCGCTGCTTCAACGCTTCCGAGCCGGCGTGAATCCACGCGAGCCCACGCGTCTGGGCGACGATCGAGCCGCCGGGGTCGAGCGCCTGGATCGCGATCTGCGTGCCGAACAGATTCAGCGGCGCGCGCAGCTCGATCGCATAGCCCTGGTCGGTCTCGCGCCAGATGCCCTCGACGTACGGCACTTCGTCGCCGGAAACTTTCCACGGCGCGCCGACTTCGCAGGTCCGTACCAGCAGCGGCCCCGGCGCGATCGCGCTGATCGACCACGCGCGCTCGTGGCCGAACTCATCGTGATGCAGGACGACGATGCGATCGGCCTTGCCCGGCGGCGCGGAATCGTCGCGCGGCGGAACCTCGTATTGCAGCGAATGCCTGGCCGTCACCTCCACGTACAAGTGCATCGATCGGCCGTGCACGCCGAGTCGCACCTTGGGCTCGGGACCCGATGTCGCCGTGCTCGCGGCGTCGAAGCCCGGCACCGGCCGCGCCGGCTGGGGCCATTCATCGGCGAAGCCATCGATCAGCGGGCGCGTCACGAGCAGCGGCGCGAAGAGATCGCCGCGGGTCGGATCGAAACTGGTGCGCAGATCAGCGACGCGATACAGCAGCTCGGGCTCGCTCGCGACGACGCGACCGAGGACCTGCGCGGTCGTGAGCAGCGCGTCTTCCTGGCCGCGCCGCAGCGTCGTCTCCATCTGCTGCGCGTACTTCCATCCCGCCCAGGGCAGGATCAGCGTGAGCAGACTGACGAGCAGCAGTTTGGTGCGAAGGGACATCCAGGGCGCTGATCTGTTTTTAGGGTCCTATTCCTGCCACCGGTACCCCATGCCGTACATCGTCTCGATGCCGTCGAAAGTCTGCTCGACCGCCTGGAACTTGCGACGGATGCGCTTGATGTGCGAGGTGATCGTGTTGTCGTCGAGCACGACGTTGGCGGCGTCCATCAGCTGCTGGCGATTCTTGACGTGGCCGGGATTCTTGGCGAGCGCATGCACGATCCAGAACTCGGTGAGCGTGAGGCCGAGCGGCTTGTCGTTCCACGTCGCGTGCAGGCGGGCCGTATCGATCAGCAGCGGGCCGCGCGTCACGATCTGATCGCGGTTGGACGGCTGCGTCAGTGCATCGATGCGGCGGAACAGTGCCGTCACTCGCGCCAGCAGATGCGTGAGACTCAGATCCTTCGTCAGGTAGTCGTCGGCGCCGAGCCGCAATCCCGAAACGGCATCGAGCTCGCTGTCGCGCGCCGTCAGAAAAATGATCGGCAGCTCGGCCGAGAGCGAGCGCAGCTCGCGGCACAGCTCGAAGCCGCCTTCCGGCTCGTCGCGCAGGCCGACGTCGATCACCGCGAGATCGGGCAGGCGCGCCCGGAACGCGTCGATCGCTTCCTTGCGCGTGCCGTACGCGCGCACGGAGTAGCCGTGACGCTGAAACGCCGCCGCGTAGTTGTCCCGGATCGCAGGCTCGTCTTCGACGATGGCGATGACTTTCTTCATGGGACACAGTGTAGCGCTGCTGCTCCCGCGCCGGAGAGCGCGCCACGATTGATCACAATCTGCCTTCGGCCGGACGCCCGGCATGCGCCATCGATCCGCACCGCTGGATTGCAATGGCACCCATGCGAGCACTACACAACACGGCGGTTTCGGGCCCCGACCGCAGGCAGCGGCGGCGGGAGGTTTCGTGGGCGTGGCTCTCCCTGCTCACGCTGGTGCTGTGCTGGGACGCGTCGGCGCGCCTGGAAATGCGCGTCTCGCCGCCGCGCGTGCGGATCGCACACGCGGGCGAGCGCTCAGAAGGCGTTGATGCCGGTGAGAGCGCGGCCGACCGTTAGCTGGTGCACGGTTTCGGTGCCTTCGTAAGTGATGACGCTTTCCAGGTTCAGCGCATGACGGATCGGCACGTACTCGACGCTGATGCCCGCGCCGCCGAGCAGGTCGCGTGCATCGCGCGCCACTTCGATCGCCGCGCGCGTGTTGTGCCACTTCGCCATCGATACCTGCGTCGGCGCCATCTGCCCGGCATCCTTGAGCCGGCCGAGCTGCAGCGACAGCAGTTGCGACGTCGTGATCTTGCGCGCCATCTCGGCCATACGAATCTGCGCCGCCTGCGTCGCCGCGACGGGCTTGCCGAACAGCACGCGTGACTTGGTGTAGTCGATGGCTTGCGCGAGACACGCCTGCGCCGCGCCCGTTACGCCCCAGCTGATGCCGTAGCGCGCCTGCGTCAGGCACGACAGCGGGCCCTTCAATCCGGAGACGTTCGGCAGCATGTTGGCTTCGGGCACGACGACGTTGTCGAAGAACAGGCTCGAGGTCACCGACGCGCGCAGGCTCATCTTGTGCTTGATGACGTTGGTCGTGAAGCCCTTGAAGCCCTTCTCGACCAGGAAGCCGCGGATGCCTTCGTCGGTCTTCGCCCAGACGATCGCGAGATCGGCGATCGAGCCGTTGGTGATCCACATCTTCGCGCCGTTCAGCACCCAGTCCTTGCCTTGCCGCCGCGCGAGGGTCTTCATGTTCGCGGGATCGGAGCCGCCGTGCGGCTCGGTGAGGCCGAAGCAGCCGATGACTTCGCCACGCGCCATGCGCGGCAGCCACTTCTGCTTCTGCTCCTCGCTGCCGAATGCGTAGATCGGATACATGCACAGGCTCGATTGCACGGAGACGAAGCTGCGCAGGCCGGAATCGCCGCGCTCCAGCTCCTGGCAGATCAGGCCGTAAGACACCGCGTTCAGCCCGGCGCAGTCATAGCCGTGAATCGAGCTGCCGAGCAGTCCGAGCGCCGCGACCTCCGCGATCAGCTCGCGCGGAAAGCGCTCTTCCTCGAAGCACTCGCCGATGATCGGAATCACCTTGTCGTCGACGAACTTGCCGACGGAGTCCTGCACCAGGCGCTCCTCGTCGCTGAGCATGCTGCGGACGTTGTAGAGATCGAGCGGATCGAGCTCGGCGGCGAGGCTTGGCTTGGCGCTGTGGGCAATGGCAGACATGGGATTCTCCTGAACGGCCGGCATGATACCGCCTTGTCCGGGCTTGTGCCCCGGCGTAGCGTACGCGGCCATGAAAACCGTGGAGCAGTGGCTCGAGGAATACGGGGAGAGCCACCGGAACCCTGCAAACAAGCTGTTGCACTGGATCTGCGTGCCGGCAATCGTCATCAGCCTCATCGGGCTGCTGTGGTATTTGCCCGTGCCGGAGCAGCTGCGCGCAGTGTCGCCGCTCTTGAACTGGGGCACAGTTCTGCTGGCCGCGGCCGTGCTGTACTACATCGCAATGTCGTGGTCGCTGGCGCTCGGGATGGTGCTGTTCGCGGTCGCGGTGCTCGCTTCCATTACGTGGCTGCAGTCGCTGCCATGGCCGTTATGGATCCTCTGCCTGGGTCTGTTCGTTGTCGCGTGGGTCGGCCAGTTCATCGGCCATCACTACGAAGGCAAGCGGCCATCGTTCTTCAAGGACGTGCAGTTCCTGCTGATCGGTCCGTTGTGGTTGCTGAGCTTCGTGTATCGCAAGCTGCGCATTCCGTACTGAACGCATCACGACGGGTCCAATTCGACAGTCAGAGAAGGTGAAGTCATGGTGAATCGATTAGTGCAAGTTGCAGTGACGGCCGCGGTGCTGATCGGCGTCGCCGCCTGTACCACCACCAATCCGTACACGCGCGAGCAGCAGACCAGCAAGGTTTCCAAAGGCGCGGGTATCGGCGCGGCGGCCGGCGCGGTCGTGGGCCTGCTCACGAAGGGCGACAAGCTGCAGAACGCTCTGATCGGGGCCGGCGTCGGCGCGCTCGCGGGCGGCGGTGTCGGCTACTACATGGACGTGCAGGAAGCGAAGCTGCGCCAGCGCCTCGAAGGCACCGGCGTGAGCGTCACGCGTATGGGCGACAACATCACCCTCAACATGCCGAGCAACATCACCTTCGCGCTCAACAGCGCCGACCTCAACGGCCAGTTCTACAGCGCGCTCGACGGCGTCTCGATGGTGCTGAAGGAGTACGACAAGACCGTGGTCGAGGTGGCGGGCCACACCGACAGCTCGGGCAGCGATCAGTACAACCAGGCACTTTCCGAGCGTCGCGCGCAGTCCGTTGCCGGCTACCTGTCGACCCATGGTGTGAAGACGCAGCGCCTGATCACGATCGGCGCGGGCGAAACCCATCCGGTCGCGTCCAACGACACCGAGGCGGGCCGTGCCTCGAATCGCCGCGTCGAGCTCACGATCGTCCCCGTCACCAAGCAGGGCTAACGTCACCGCAAAAAAGGGCCGGTTCTCGCCGAACCGGCCCTTTGCGTTTGCAGGCTGACTCTTCTTGCTTACGCTTCCAGCGGCTCCGCCACCAGGCCGCGCAGCTTCTTGATCGCATTCGCCTCGATCTGGCGGATGCGCTCTGCGGACACGCCGTACTTGTCGGCAAGCTCGTGCAGCGTCGACTTGTCCTCGGTCATCCAGCGGCTGCGCAGAATGTGCTGGCTGCGCTCATCGAGCGTCTCCAGCGCCTGCGCCAGGCGCTCGGCCGTGTCCTCATCCCACTGCTCGCGCTCCACCGCGACCGACGGATCGGACTCGGGGTGCGGCAGGTACGCGGAAGGCGAATACGCGCCGTCTTCGTCGTCCGCATCCGGCGCCGGATCGAACGACAGATCGCGGGAGCTCAACCGCTGCTCCATGTCCGTGACTTCCGCGGTCGTCACGCCGAGGTCTTCGGCGATCGCGCGCGTCTCGCTTTCCGTCAGCCAGCCCAGGTTCTTCTTGAACCGGCGCAGGTTGAAGAACAGCTTGCGCTGCGCCTTGGTGGTGGCGATCTTCACCAGCCGCCAGTTGCGCAGCACGTATTCGTGGATCTCGGCGCGGATCCAGTGCACGGCGAACGACACGAGCCGCACGCCGACGTTCGGATCGAAGCGCTTCACCGCTTTCATCAGGCCGATGTTGCCTTCCTGGATCAGGTCGCCCATCGGCAGACCGTACCCGCCGTAACCACGGGCGATGTGCACGACGAAACGCAGGTGTGACAGCACCATCTGACGAGCAGCGTCGAGGTCGCCGCCGTCCTGCAGACGGCGCGCCAGCTCGAGCTCCTCTTCACGCGTCAACACGGGCACGCGCGACACACGCTCGACATAGGCTTCCAGGCTTCCGACCGGGCCGGCAAGAACGAGATCGGTACCGGATCGGACCAACGCAGTGTTCATTTCGAAGATGTTCCTCCAGCTCGATTCGCGATCGAGTGTATCAAGGGTTTAGCAGTCCGGCGATTGGAGTGCTAACGGGGCGAAAAGTTCCGTCGCGGCCGGGGCTTCAAGCCCGCTGCGGCGCGATCGTAACTCATTGAATTGGAATGGTCAGGGAGGGCAGAAGTTCCGCCCCGGGAGGTCAGCTCGGCTCGATCCGCCGCAGGTGCCGGGTGGCGGCGATATAGGACCCCAGCCAGCCCAGTGCAACCCCGCCCAGGACGAGCGCCGCGGAGGCCTTCGGGTCGAGCGCCCCGAGCTCGAAGGCGCTGCCGTAGAGGCCCGCCAGCCGGCCGATGGGCTCGCGCAGGACAGCAATCGCGACCAGGGTGATCACCCAGGCCGTGACCGCCCCGCCGAGGCCGTACCAGAAGCCGTTGTACAGAAACGGCCGACGCACGAAGGCATCGCTGCCGCCCACCAGCTTCGTGACCTCGATTTCGTCGCGCCGGTTCTGGATGTCCAGCCGGATCGTGTTGCCGACGATGACCATCACGCCGAGCCCGAGGATCCCCGCCGCGAGCAGCAGCCCACGCTGAAATGCCTCGAGGATCGCGTTGAGCCGGTTCACCCACGCGGTGTCGAGCTGCACGGTTTCGACCGACGGCAGCGCCCGAATATCCGCGGCGAGGCTCTCCAGGTTTGACGCGTTCGTATACGTTGCGGCCGGCCGTATCACGATCGTGTGCGGCAGCGGATTCTCGTTCAGCGCGTCGATGGCATCGCCGAAGCCGGAGTCGCGGCGGAATTCCTTCAGTGCCTCGTCCGCCAGGATCAGCTGCGCTTCGGCCACGTCGCGCCGCTGCCGGATCCGCTCAGTCGTGCGCCTGGCTTCCTCGGCCGACGTCGGCCGCTTGAGAAACACGGTCAGATCGACGGCGCGATTCCAGTTGCCGGTCGCGATCTGTGCATTCGTCACCAGCAAGTGCAGGCATGCGGGCAGCGCCAGAGCGATGCCGATCACGAGGATCGTCAGCGTCGTCGCGAGCTTGTGCTGCGCGAGCCGGCCGAGCGAGCCGATCGCCGTTTGCAGATGGCGCAGCAGCCAGGCGGTCACTGCGGCGCTCCGTGATCGAGGAGCTTGCGCGGATCGAGCAGCTTTTCGCCGGCCGGCGACGACGAGGTCTCGACGATGCGGCCGCCTTCCAGCCGCACGCGGCGCACCGGGAAATGCTCTAGCAGGTAGATGTCGTGGCTCGCCACCAGCACCGTGACGCCGACTTCGCTGAAGCGCCGGAAGATCTTCATCACTTCCAGCGACAGGTCCGGGTCGAGATTGCCGGTCGGTTCGTCGGCGATGAGGATCGCCGGCTTGCTGACGACGGCGCGCGCAATGCCGACCCGCTGCTGCTCGCCGGTCGAAAGCTCCAGCGGCGCGCTTTGCTCGCGGCCCAGCAGCCCGACCTGATCGAGCGCCGCGCGCACGCGCTTGCCGATTTCCTTGGTGCTGACGCCGGCGATGACCAGCGGCAACGCGACGTTGTCGAAGATCGTGCGGTCGTGGAGCAGCTTGTGATCCTGGAACACCATGCCGATCTGACGCCGGTACGCCGGCACCTTGCGGCGGGAAATGCCGGCGACGTTCTGGCCGTTCACGATCAGCTGACCGCGGCTCGGCCGCTCGATCAGCGAGATGAGCTTCAGCAGGCTCGACTTGCCGGCGCCCGAATGGCCGGTGACGAACACGATCTCGCCCGCCGCGACTTCCAGCGACAGGTCGCTGAGCGCCTCACGGCCGTTCGGATAGCGTTTGAAGACGTGATCGAAGCGGATCATTCTCGTTTTAGCAGCGCATCGACGAACGCCTCGGCGTCGAAGGCCGCGAAGTCCTCGGCGCTCTCGCCGATGCCGATGTAGCGGATCGGCAACTGCAGCGTGCTCGCAATTGCGAACACGATGCCGCCCTTCGCGGTGCCGTCGAGCTTGGTGAGCACGACGCCGGTAACGCCGAGCGCGTCGTTGAACAAGCGCGCCTGCTGAAGCGCATTCTGTCCCTGGCTCGCATCGAGCACCAGCAGGACTTCGTGCGGCGCCCGCTCATCGACGCGGCCCATGACGCGCTTCACCTTCTTGAGCTCGTCCATCAGGTTCGATTGCGTATGCAGGCGTCCGGCCGTGTCGGCCACCAGCACGTCGATGCGGCGCGCGCGTGCGGCTTGCAGCGCGTCGAAGACGACGGCCGCGGGATCCGCTCCGGTTGCCTGCGCGATCACCGTTACGTCGTTGCGCTCGCCCCAGATCTGCAGTTGCTCGACCGCAGCCGCGCGAAACGTGTCGCCGGCGGCGAGCATGACTTTCAATCCCTGCTGCTTCAGCAGCCGCGCGAGCTTGCCGATCGTCGTGGTCTTACCGGCGCCATTGACGCCGACGACGAGGATTGCGAACGGCGCGAGCGTGCGATCGATCTCGAGCGGTTTTTGCGTCGGCTTCAGGATGTTCAGCAGCGAGCTGCGCAGCGCCCCGAGCAATGCGTCGAGATCACCCAGCTCCTTGCGTGCCACTTTGCGGCGCAGCTCGTCGAGAATGCGATTCGTGGTCTCGACGCCGACGTCCGCCGTGATCAGCCGCGTCTCGAGCTCATCGAGCACGGTGTCGTCGATGCGGCCCGCCGGCAACAGGTTCGCGAGATCGTAAGTGAGCCACGAGTTGCCGCGATTGAGCTTCTCGCGCAGCCGCGTGAACAGGCCGGCCCGGGAGGGCGGGGCCGCTTCGTCCTTATTCGATTTGAACCCGAACATCGCGGCGGATTCTATCAGCTATGATCCGCGCCCAGATGCCGCGAACCGTCGGGAAAAAAACCGCGCAGAAGGCTTCATCGCACGCGCCCAACCGGCTGCGCATCATCGGCGGCCGCTGGCGCGGCTCGCGCATCGTGTTCCCGCCGCTCGCGGCGATCCGGCCCTCGCCCGATCGTGTACGCGAGACATTGTTCAACTGGTTGCAGCAGCCGATCGTGGGCGCGCGTTGCCTAGATCTGTTCGCCGGCAGCGGCGCGCTCGGCCTCGAGGCGCTGTCGCGCGGCGCTGCTCACGTCACGTTCGTCGATCGCGAGCCGCAGATCGGCCGGCATCTGTTGCAAACGCTCGAGCGGCTCGGCAGCCGCGAAGCGACCGTCGTGGTCGAAGAGGCGCAGCGCTTCCTGTCGCGGCCGCCGCAACCTTTCGACATCGTCTTCCTCGATCCGCCGTTCGACTCGGACGTCCTGGAGCAGGTCGGCAGCCGCTTGCAAGGCTGGCTCGCGCCGGGCGCCTGGCTGTACGTGGAATGTCCAGCCGATCGCTCGCTCGCAATGCTGCCCGCGCATTGGGCCGTACAGCGCACCAAGCGCGCGGGTCAGGTCGGCTATCATCTGCTGCGAGCCAGCGACCCAGCCAACGAGGTTCCGCCATGACAGGCGCTCTGTACCCGGGCACGTTCGATCCGATCACCAATGGCCATCACGACCTGGTGCGCCGGGCCGTGGACATCTTCGGGCGCGTGCTGGTGGCGATTGCCGCGAATCCTGGCAAGGCGCCGCTGTTCACCGTCGACGAGCGCGTCGAGCTCGCGCGCGAAGTGCTGCGCGACATCCCTAACGTCGAAGTCACCGGCTACACGGGGCTGACCGTCGATTTCGCCCGCCAGCACGGCCTGCAAGTCGTGGTGCGCGGGTTGCGCGCGGTGTCCGACTTCGAGTTCGAGTTCCAGCTCGCGACCATGAGCCGTCATCTCTCGAACCAGGTCGACTACGTGTTCCTCACGCCAGCCGAGCGCTTCAACTTCATCTCCTCCTCGCTGGTGCGCGAGATCGCCAGCTTCGGCGGCAACGTCAGCCAGTTCGTGCATCCCGTCGTCGAGACCGCCCTGCAACGGGCGTGGGCGCGACGCAAAGCCTGATCCTTTCCAGTCGAGTTCATCATGCAGTTCGCATTGCTTCGTTCGCGTTGCTGTTTCCTGATCGTCCTTGCGCTGCTCGCGCCGCAGCTTGCCGTCGCCGACGTACCCTCCAAACCGCACAAGGCGGCGATTGCGAGTCAGCACGAGCTGGCCTCGCAGGCCGGCATGGAAATCCTCAAGCAGGGCGGCAACGCTTTCGATGCGGCGGTTGCGGTCAGCGCAGCGCTCGCGGTGGTCGAGCCGAGCAGCTCCGGCCTCGGCGGCGGCGGCTTCTGGTTGTTGCACCGTGAGTCGGATGGTTTCGAGATCATGGTCGACGCGCGCGAAGTGGCGCCGAAGGCCGCGACGCGCGACATGTTCCTCGACGAGAAGGGCAACGTCGTGCCGGGCCGCTCGACCTCGACCGCGCTCGCTGCGGGCATTCCCGGCGAAGCCGCCGGCTGGGCGCATCTCGCGAAGAAGTACGGCAAGCTGCCGCTGAAGACGAGCATGCAGCCGGCGATCCGCCTGGCGCGCGAAGGATTTCCGCTCAACACGCGCCTGCGCGGCGGCATCGAAGCCAAGAAGAACCTGTTCCAGGCCGGTGCGGCGGCGAAGATCTTCCTGGTGAAAGGCGAGGTGCCCGCGGTCGGCACGATCATCAAGCAGCCGGATCTCGCGCAGATCCTGACGACGCTCGCCGAACAAGGACCTGACGGCTTCTACAAGGGCGCGGTCGCGAAGCGCATGGTCGAGGGCGTGCACAAGCTCGGCGGCATCTGGTCGCTGGAAGATTTCGCGGACTACCGCGTGGCGGAGCGCAAGCCGCTGTACGGCGAGTATCGCGGCGCGAAGATCATCTCGGCGCCGCCGCCGTCATCGGGCGGCATTGCGATCATCGACGCGTTGAACATCCTCTCCGGTTTCGATCTCGGCGCGGTCGACAGCGCGACGCGCAAGCATCTCATCGTCGAGGCGATGCGCCGCGCGCATCGCGATCGCGCGGAGTTCCTCGGCGATCCGGATTTCGTGAAGATTCCGACGGAGCGGCTCACGCACGCGTACTACGCGGACGGGCAGCGCGCCTCGATTCGCATGGACCGCGCGACGCCGAGCGAGATGCTGCCGAGCATCGAAGCGCCGAACCAGGGCACGCAGACCTCGCACTTCTCGATCGTCGACGCCGAAGGCAATCGCGTCGCGGGCACGCAATCGATCAATTTCTTTTTCGGCTCCGGTCTCATGGTGCCCGGCACCGGCATCATGCTGAACAACGAAATGGACGATTTCTCCGCGAAGCCCGGCGTGCCGAACGGCTTTCGCCTGGTCGGCGCGGATGCGAACGCGATCGTGCCCGGCAAGCGGCCGCTGTCGAGCATGTCGCCGACCTTCGTCGAGAAGCCCGACGGCCTGATGATCGTCGGCTCGCCCGGCGGCAGCGTGATCATGACCGTCGTGCTGCTCGCGACTCTCGACTGGATGGATGGCGTGCCCGCCGACGAGTTCGTCAAGAAGGGCCGATTCCACCACCAGTACATGCCCGACACGATCACGTTCGAGCCGGGCGCGCTGACCGACGAAGAAAAGCAGACGCTGCAGAAGTACGGGCACGCGCTGCGCGAGTCGCGCATGCCCGGCAACGCGCAGATCGTCACGTGGGACTACAAGAGCGGCGAAGTGCAAGCGGTATCGGATCCCCGCGGCGTCGGCGTGGGCGTCGTCTACTGATTCATTTCTGGCACTTCGGACAGAAGTACGTCGAGCGCTGTCCCTGCACCAACTGCTTGATCGGCGTGCGGCACACGCGGCACGGCTCGCGCGTGCGCTCGTAGACGAACAGCTTCTGCCGGAAGTATCCCGGCGTGCCTTCCGGATTCACGTAGTCGCGCAGCGTCGTGCCGCCGGCGCGAATCGCCGCGCGCAACACCACCTTGATCGACTTCACGAGCGCATCGAGCTCCGCGCGCTTGAGGCGTTTCGCCGGGCGGCGCGGATTGATGCCGGCGCGGAACAGCGCCTCGCTCGCGTAGATGTTGCCGACTCCGACGACGATCTGGCCGTTCATGATGAGCTGCTTGATGGCGACGCTGCGTCCTGCGGCGGCTCGCGCGAGATACGCGCCATTGAACTGCGGTGACAACGGCTCGGGCGCGAGCGATCTGAGCAGCGGGTGCTGCAGCGGATCTTCGCGCGTCCACAGCAGACTGCCGAAGCGGCGCGGATCGTTGAAGCGCACGCACAGGCCGGAGTCCAGAACGATGTCGACGTGGTCGTGCGTCGCCGGCGCGACTGAGCAGGGCAGCAGCCGCAAGCTGCCCGACATCCCCAGATGCAGGATCATCGTGCCGTGCTCCAGATCGAACAGCAGGTACTTCGCGCGTCGGCGCAATTCGCGCAGCCGCTGGCCGGCGGCTTCCTGCGGGAGCTCGCGCGGCACGCGCCAGCGCAGGCGCGGCTCGCGGACCAGGATCGAGCGGATCACCCGGCCGCGGACCGACGGCTCGATGCCGCGGCGCGTCGTTTCGACTTCGGGAAGTTCGGGCATGCAGGGACCTGAATTGTCGGTGGCGCATTGATACTGATGAGATCGCCATCACAGTATCCATCACGCGCGGCAGAGCAGGTCTCATCCGGCGAACGGAGCAGGGATTTGCTCATTTGTGGTCACCGGGGGGCTCCGCTATAGTCGCCCGGCCTTAATTTTCCTTAATACGAACGCACCGCCTCAGGGGCCCGCAGGTACCACGCAGTGAACGTCGATTTTCTGTATGGAATTCTGAATCTTAGCTTCTGGCAGTACGTGCTCGTGACGTTCCTGATGGTGCAGTTCACCTTCATGGGCGTCACTCTCTACCTGCACCGTGACGCGACCCACCGCAGCCTGGATCTGCACCCCGCGCTGCGCCACGTTTTCCGCTTCTGGCTGTGGATGAGCTCGGGCATCGTCACCAAGGAATGGGTCGCCGTGCACCGCAAGCACCACGCCCGGTGCGAGACGCAGGACGATCCGCACAGCCCTGTCATCTTCGGCCTCAAGAAGGTGCTGCTCGAGGGCGCCGAGCTGTACCAGGCGCAGGCGCGCAATCCGGAAACGACCGAGAAGTTCGGTCGCGGCACGCCCGATGACTGGATGGAGCGCAATGTTTACTCGCGCTACCGCAACTACGGCATCGTCGCGCTGGTCCTCATGGACCTGCTGCTGTTCGGCGCGCCGGGCATCATCGTGCTCGCCGTGCAGCTGATGGCGAACCCCGTCATGGCCGCCGGCGTGATCAACGGCATCGGCCACTACTACGGCTACCGCAACTTCGAGTGCCCGGACGCCGCACGCAACATCGTGCCGTGGGGTCTGCTCGTGGCCGGCGAAGAGCTGCACAACAATCATCACGCGTTCCCCAGCTCGGCGAAGTTCTCGATCTATCGCTGGGAGTTCGACATCGGCTGGATGTACATCCGCGTGTTCCAGTTCTTCGGGCTCGCGAAGGTCATTCGCGTGGCGCCGGAGCCGGCGCACGTCGAGCCGCGCAAGCACATCGACCTGGAAACGGTGCGCGCCGTAATCGTCAACCGCATGCACGTGCTGCGCGCCTACACGCGCCACGTGACTCTGCCGGTGTTCCGCGATGAGCTGCGGATTGCCGGCGGCAAGTTGAGCCGTCGCGTGCGCAAGCTACTGGTCCGCGAGCCGGTGCTGCTCGACAACACCGCGCAGTCGCGTTTGAAGGAAGTACTCGCGTCGAACGCGGCGCTGCAGACCGTGCACGAGTTCCGCGAGCGTCTGCGTCAGATGTGGAGTGGTGCGAACATGAGCAACGAGAAGCTCGTGCAGCACCTCAAGGATTGGATCGCACAGGCCGAAGAGAGCCGCATCAAGGTGCTGCAGGATTTCGCCGCGTCGTTGCGCGGCTATGCGATGCAGCCGGCCTGAGCTGAATCGACCTGGTAATGAAAAAGCCCGCCATTCGGCGGGCTTTTTTTATTTGATCTTCGTCTCTTTGTAGACGACGTGCTTGCGCACCTTCGGATCGAATTTCTTGACCTCCATCTTGTCCGGATGGAGTCGCTTGTTCTTGGTCGTGGTGTAGAAGTGCCCGGTGTTGGCCGACGACAGCAGCTTGATCTTTTCACGCATGATGAATTCTCCTCGAGCTTTACAGCTCGACGCCCTCGGCGCGCAGCTCGGCGACCACCTTCTCGATGCCCTTCTTCTCGATCGTGCGCAGGCCGCGGGTCGAGACGCGCAGGCTGACGAAGCGGCGCTCGCTCTCCAGCCAGAAGCGCTGCACGTGCAGGTTGGGCAGGAAGCGCCGGCGCCGGCGGTTGTTGGCGTGGGAGACCGTGTTGCCGGTCATCGGCCGCTTGCCGGTGATCTGACAGACTCTGGACATGGCTGCAATCCTCAAGGGGTGGCCGAGCGGGCGTGAGCCCCCGGGCCCGAAAACGAGTCGCGCTTTATACCAGCCAATGGCTTGAGAGGGAAGGCATTTACAGCAATCCCCGCTCGGCGAAGGACTCGCAGACCCCATCCCCCACCACCAGGTGGTCCAGCAGCCGGACCTCGACCAGGATCAGGGCCTCCTTCAGCCGCTGCGTAACCATCTGGTCCGCAACGCTGGGCTCCGCAACCCCCGAGGGGTGGTTGTGGGCAACGACCACCGCCGCCGCATTGCGCCCCAGGGCCTGTTTGACGACCTCCCGGACGTGCACGTTGGCCATGTCCAGGGTCCCGCGGGAGATCTCGTCGAAGGCGATTACCCGATTGCGGTTGTCGAGCCACAAGCAGCAGAAGACCTCGTACGACAGGTCTCGCAGCCGCATTTGCAGGAACTCGCGCGTGGCGCGTGGCGTGGCCAGCGGCACTCCGGCTCGCAGCGGTTCCTGGTAGTGCCGGCGCGCAAGCTCCAGCGACGCCTGCAGCACCACATATCGCGCCGGGCCCAAACCGCGGGCGCGGCACAGCCGTTCGCGCTCCGTCGTCAGTAATCCCCTGAGTGACCCGAACTCGAGTAGCAGAGCGCGAGCGACATCGAGGGCGCTCTGCCCGCGCACGCCGGTCCGCAGCAGGATCGCCAGCAACTCGGCTTCGGTCAGGACAGCGGCGCCGCGCTCGAGCAGCTTCTCTCGCGGCCGCTCGCGCTGCGGCCAGTTGCGTATCGACATCCGGTGTCCCTGGGTCCTGCACGGCGTCGATTGTGCCGCTGCCGGTCCGCGATCGGCCTCGATTGGCGGGCTGTTTGCGTCGAAATGCCGCGGACCGCGCCGCTCAGGCATGCGCTTGCGGACTACCGAAATGCGCACCGGTCCGTTTGATGCTTCGGGACCCCGACCCCATAATCCGGCCATGAGTCCGCAGCCCCGCAAGATCCTGCTCGGCGTGACCGGCGGCATCGCCGCCTACAAGAGCCCGGACCTCGTGCGCCGCCTGATGGAGCACGGAGCCGAAGTGCAGGTGGTCATGTCGCGCGGCGCGCAGCAGTTCGTGACTGCGCTGACGTTTCAGGCCGTATCCGGCCGCTCCGTGCGCACCGATTTGTTCGATCCGGCGGCGGAAGCAGCGATGGGACATATCGAGCTGGCGCGCTGGGCCGACGAAGTCGTCGTCGCACCGGCGACCGCTGAATTCATCGCGCGGCTCGCACATGGTTTCGCCGACGATCTGCTCGCGACGGTTTGTCTGGCGACTCGCGCGCGCATCACGCTCGCGCCTGCGATGAATCGCGAGATGTGGTCGAACGCGGCGACCCAGGCCAACGTGCAGATTCTCAAGCAACGCGGCGTGCGCCTGCTCGGCCCGGCGAGCGGCGAGCAAGCCTGCGGCGAAGTCGGCGTCGGCCGCATGCTCGAGCCGGCGCAGATCGCCGATGAAATTTTCACGACTCGCGGCGGCGCCGGTCCCTTGCACGGGCTGAAGGTCGTCGTCAGCGCCGGCCCGACGCGCGAAGCGATCGATCCCGTGCGGTTCATCAGCAATCGCAGCTCCGGCAAGATGGGCTACGCGGTCGCGCAAGCGGCGCGTGAAGCCGGTGCCGAAGTCGTGCTGGTCAGCGGACCCGTGCAGATTCCCACGCCGCGCGGCGTCGAGCGCGTCGAGGTCGAGAGCGCGGAGCAGATGCTCGAAGCCGTACGGCGTCACGTCGCCGGCGCCGACATCTTCATTTCCGCTGCCGCAGTCTCCGACTATCGCGCGCACCAGGTCGCGGGCGAGAAGATCAAGAAGACCAGCGACACGATGAACCTGTCGCTGGCGCGAGCTCCGGACGTGCTCGCGACGATTTCGCGCTGCGAGTCGCCGCCGTTCCTCGTGGGCTTCGCGGCCGAAACCGAGCACGTCGAGCGCAACGCGCTCGCGAAACTCACGGGTAAGAATCTCGACATGATCGCCGCGAACAAAGTCGGCGCGGGCCTCGCGTTCGACAAAGACGAGAACGCGCTCACGGTGTACTGGCCGGGCGGCGGCAAGCGCGAGCTCGCCTTCTCCAGCAAGGTGGCGCTGGCGCGTCAGCTCGTCGAAGTGATCGCCGAACGCTACAACGCCACGGATAAAACCCGGGCAAGCGCTGCGCAAACTCCGAGCCCCGCCCATGCCAGCTGACGGCGCGCCTGCCGGCGCGCGGCATCGTCTCGAAGTGCGCATCCTCGATGCGCGTATCGGCCGGGACTACCCGCTGCCGCAGTACGCGACCGAAGGATCCGCGGGCGTGGACTTGCGCGCCTGCATCGACGCGCCGCTGGAGTTGAAGCCGGGCGACACGCAGCTGATTCCCTCCGGCATCGCGATCCACCTGGAAGATTCGGGCTACGCAGCGCTGGTGCTGCCGCGCTCCGGTCTCGGGCACAAGCACGGCATCGTGCTCGGCAATCTCGTCGGCCTCATCGACTCCGACTACCAGGGCCAGGTCTTCGTCTCGTGCTGGAATCGCGGGCAGACGACGTTCACGATCCAGCCGGGCGAGCGCATCGCGCAGCTGGTCGTCGTGCCGGTCGTGCAGGTGGAGTTCGCGGTGGTCGAAGAGTTCGCACAGTCGCAGCGCGGCGCCGGCGGCTTCGGCAGCTCGGGCCGCGGCTGAGCTATTCCCTTTCTGACTAGCGAATACCCTTCAGTTCCTTGAAGCGCTTGATGTCCGACGCGAACTGCTCGGTCAGCTCCGCCTGTTCCTCGCGGTTCGAGCTCAAGGATTCCTGGTAGACGCGCAGGCCGTTCACGGTATTGACCATCTCCGCGGCGAGGTGGTCCGGCAGCGGCGGCGCGTTGGGCTTGTCGCTGTACGGCTTGAAGCGCGCGATCTGTCCCTGCAGGCGATTCTGGCGGTCGCGCAGGTTGGCGATGTTCTGTTCGGTGACGTGGTACTGCGCAGTGAGCTGCTCGAGCCGCGAGTCGCGCAGGCGCTCGATGTCGGCGACCGAGAGGTAGGTTTCGATCAGCGTGCGATCGCGCAGCTCGCGCCGGTCCTTTTCCTTGCGGACTTTCGCTTCCTCGGCCTCGCGCACCAGCCGCTTCTGCTTGGTCGCGTCGCCTTCGATCAGCCGCACCAGCATGCCGTTGTCATTGAGTACTTCCGTGTCCAGGCCGGCGCACTCGGGGGGCATGCTGTCGCTGTACTGCGTCTGCCCGTTGCGGTCCTTGCAACGGAAGAACGCTTCGCGCGACGCATTTTTCTGCGCCGCGGATGCCACGGATGAATAGATCGTGGCGAGGACGACGATCGTTGTCGCGACTGTGCGAATCCCGCGCATGTGGGCTCGAGCCAGCGTCATTCGCGGCTATTGTGCCGGAGGAACCCCGGCGGTCAACTTTTTACGCGCACCTGTCATACAACGCCGTACTGGGCGCGGTACGCCCGCGTCGCCGCCAGCTGCTCCGCGTTGCCGGATTGCTCCAGGTATTCGATCAGGTCGGCGAGCCGCAGGATGCTGGTCACGGGCAGGCGCAGGGTCTGCTCGACCTCCTGAACCGCCGAGAGCTGCCCGGTGCCGCGCTCCTGCCGATCGAGAGCGAGCACGACACCGGCCGGTTGCCCGCCCGCCGCGGTGATGATCTCGATGGCCTCGCGAATCGCGGTGCCGGCGGTGATCACGTCGTCGACTATCAGCACGCGGCCGCGCAGTGGCGCACCGACGATGCTGCCGCCTTCGCCGTGATCCTTCGCTTCCTTGCGGTTGAACGCCCACGGCACATCGCGGCCGTGGCGGTCCGCGAGTGCGACCGAGGTCGCCGCGACCAGCGGGATACCTTTGTAGGCCGGACCGAACAGCACGTCGAACTGCCAGCCCGAGCGCTCGACCGCGTCGGCGTAGTGGCGGCCGAGCTCCGCGAGCGCGCGCCCGGTGTTGAAGCCGCCGGCGTTGAAGAAGTACGGGCTGAGCCGGCCGGATTTCAGCTTGAACTCGCCGAAGCGCAGCACGCCGAGGCCCAGACACAGTTCGATGAAGGAGGCGGACATGAAGGGATTCTATACATTCTCACTATAATGAGCGGCATGCGGATCATCACACTCAACGCCAACGGCATTCGCTCCGCCGGCAGCAAGGGCATGTTCCGGTGGATCGCCGGGCAGGAGCCCGACGTCGTGTGCGTGCAGGAGACGAAGGCGCAGGAGCACCAGCTCAGCGACGCGCTGTACCGGCCGAAGGGTTATCACTGCTACTACTTCGACGCGCAGAAGAAGGGCTACAGCGGCGTCGCCATCTTCGCGAAGCGCAAGCCGGACAACGTCACGATCGGCTACGGCTCGAAAGAGTTCGACGCCGAGGGTCGCTACCTCGAAGCGCAGTTCGGCAGTCTGTCGGTGGTCTCGCTGTATCTGCCTTCCGGCTCGTCCGGCGAGGATCGGCAGCTCGCCAAGTTCCGTTTCCTGGCGGAGTTCATGCCGCACCTGCGCGCGCTCAAGCGCAAGCGGCGCGACTTCATCCTGTGCGGCGACTGGAACATCGCGCACAAGGAGATCGACCTGCGCAACTGGCGCTCGAACCGCAAGAACTCCGGCTTTCTGCCCGAGGAGCGCGCGTGGCTCGACCAGCTGTTCGGCGACGTCGGTTACGTGGACGGCTTCCGTGAGATCAACCCGCAGGCCGATCAGTACACGTGGTGGTCGAACCGCGGCCAGGCGTGGGCCAACAACGTCGGCTGGCGCATCGACTACCAGATCATGAGCCCCGGCCTGCGCGGCAGCGTGCTGAGCGCGAGCATCTACAAGAAGAAGCGCTTCTCCGATCACGCACCGCTCGTGATGGACTACGACCTTTGAGCGCGGCCGGGCAACCCGACGCTGCCGGCAGTAAAGGGCGCGGCTGGGTCGCCGCCGTGCTCGTGTATCGGCAGCCGCGGATGCTGTCGATGCTGTTGCTCGGCTTTTCGGCCGGGCTGCCGTTCTTCCTGGTGTTTCAGACTTTGTCGGCGTGGCTACGGCAGGACGGCATCCAGCGCGCGACGATCGGCATGCTAGCCTGGGTCGGCATCGTCTACACGATCAAGTTTCTGTGGGCGCCGATCGTCGATCGCCTGTCGCTGCCGCTCCTGCACCGGTTGTTCGGGCGTCGTCGCAGCTGGATGCTGCTTGCGCAAGCTGGCATCGCCGTCGGCCTGTTCAATCTCTCGATCAGCGATCCATCCGCAGACGTGCTCCGGGTTGCGCTATGGGCACTCTTCGTCGCGATCTGCGCGGCCACGCAGGACATTGCGATCGATGCCTGGCGCATCGAGTCGGCGCCGCCGGAAATGCAGGGCGCGATGGCAGCGGCCTATCAGCTCGGCTACCGGCTGGCGTTGATGGCGGGCAGCGCCGGCGCACTGACGATCGCGGCAGGATACGGCTGGCAAGTGAGCTACACGACGATGGCTGCACTCGTCGGCATCGGCGTGATCACCACGCTCGCGAGCCGCGAGCCCGAAGCGAGCGCCACCCGCGACACCCTGCAACGCGAGGAACGCGTCATCGCGTGGCTGGACCAGCGCACACACTGGCCGCACTGGATGCGCAACGCAGGCGCATGGTTCATCGGCGCCGTCGTCTGTCCGCTGATCGACTTCTTCGGCCGGCTCGGCTGGAAGAGCGCGCTGCTGATCCTGCTCTTCATGGGCAGTTATCGCCTGACCGACTTCACGATGGGATCGATGGCGAACCCGTTCTACATCGATAAGGGTTACACGCTGGCGCAGATCGCCACCGTCGTGAAGGTGTTCGGCATCGCGACTTCGATGGTCGGCATCGTGATCGCAGGCATCGTCATCGCGAAGCTCGGCATTCTGCGTGCACTCGTGCTCGGCAGCTGCATGATCATCGCCTCGAACCTGGGATTCGCCGTGCTCGCGACCACCGGAGGGCCGACGCTCGCAGGCCTCGCGGCCGTCAACAGTCTCGACAACCTTGCGCTGGCCATGCACGGCACATCGCTGATTGCGTATCTCTCCAGCCTGACGAGCCCGAAATACACCGCCACGCAGTACGCGCTGTTCTCATCGTTCTACGCGCTGCCGGGGAAGATCCTGGAAGGATTCTCGGGGTTCGTGGTCGACGCGATCGGGTACAACGCGTTTTTCGTCTACACCGCGAGCCTCAGCGTGCCGGGGTTGCTGCTGCTCTACGTGCTTGCGCGGCGCGGCGTCTTTACAAATCGCGCGGCGACGGCCACTCCGAATACCCCGAAGCCTCCGAGCGGTCGAGGCTCGTGAGCGGATCGGTCCAGCTCGCGCCGCTGCTCACTTCGCTGCCTGCTTCGTAGTCTTCGGAGTCGACGTCGACCGAGCCGGTCCAGTCCTCGGGCGCCTGCGCTTCTTCGAATTCCTGCTCCGCCCACGTTTCCAGCTCGAACTCCTCGAGCGTGCCGTCGAAGTGCTGCACTTCGACCGTCGCATCGTCGCGATCGATCGCGACCACTTCGAACAGCGCGCCACCGGGCCGGCGATACCAGTCACCTACGACAGGGCTCGGC
>DATEKT010000241.1:0-21273 GCA_035277305.1 Steroidobacteraceae bacterium
CGCGCCGCCTCCGGCTGATTGGCCTGCATCAGCGCGTCGCCCCAGTAGCGATACGCAGTCTCGATGTTCGGATTGATCTCGATCGCCTTCTGAAACCACTCGGCGGCGGAGTCCAGCTTCTTCATCACGAAGTAGACGTCGCCGGCGAACAGGCGCGCCTCGTATGACTTCGGGTCGCGCAGCGCGATGTCCTGGTAGCCTGCGAGCGCGGTCGCGAGGTCACCTCTGCTGAAGGCGGCCTCCGCTGCCTGCATCGTCGCCTCCCGCGGCGAGCCGATCGGCTGCGCTACACGATCCAGAACGACATGCAGCAGATTGCTGTCGTCGCCCAGCGCCTGCGCCCGTTCTGCCTCGCGTCGCGCCCGTTCGAACATCGCCGTGCGCTCCGCGCCCTCGGGCAGGCTCTCGAATCTGACCAGCAGGCAATAGGCCAGGCGCTCCGCGTACAACGCGTTACCCGGTTCGGCGGCGGCCAGCGCCTCGTACACCGCGAGGGCGTTTTCGAAGTTGCCGCTGTCGAACAGCTCCGCGGCTTCTTTAGGCGAGAGCGAAGGATCGCTTGCGGCCCAGCCACTGCTCCAGCACACGCCGCAGGCGATGACGATCAGCCACCGGGAGATGGTTTGCATACCTGCACCCTCTTCTTATTCCTGGGTGCATGCATCGTACGCCCGGTCGCTAGCGCGTGTAGAGCATCACGTAGTTCGTTTCCCAGGTCCGCCCGCCATCGGGTGAATACGCCTGCTCCCACTGCGCCGAGCTGGCCGTGAGAGGCGTGAAGGTGCCGCGCACGCGCACCGGCTTGCCGTTATGGGTGTCGTCGGCAAAGAAGGTGCCGATGCGATTCGCGAAACGCCCGACGCCGTCGACGGTGATCTGCGTGGGGTTGCGTCCGTCGAGCGACCAGTCCGTCCAGAGCTTCGTCGTGGGGTCGAAAGCCCGCAGGCCGAGCGAGCGATACGTGGCGCCCGCCCGGTGCGTGATGCTGTCGTTGAAGTTCGCGATGCCGCCGAGGATCGCCTGGCAATGCGTCGAGCCTTCGTATTCTTCCCACTCGTTGCTGCCGACCAGGCGCTGCGCGAGGCGGCGATGCCGGACCTTCCAGTCGCCCAGGAAGTAGTCGAAATCGCTCGCGGCCGAGTCCGCCGCCGCGCCCTCGGCCCTGGCGAGTGCGACGACGCCAGGCAAGGTGGCAAGGAGGGTCAGGAGCTGGCGGCGCTGGGAATCGATCATCGCTGCAGCGTGCGCCGGGGCCCGGCCCCTCGGAAGGGCCATTCACGATTCGTGCGCTGGGCCATATACTGCGCCCCATGACGTTTCTCGCCTCGCAGCTGATTCAGATTCGCCGCCCGGCATCCGTGGATGCCGGGCGTTGCTGCGAATCCGAACCAGACCCGATGCGAGGCACTCTTCCATGTCCCCACTTGATCCCGCGGCGCTGCGACTCAAAGCCATCGTAGAAGCCGATCCAGGCGCTCTGATCCGCCTGCTGCAGCTGTTCCAGATCCGTAACGTCACCCCGGTCCGCGTGCATTCGCGGCGGCTCGGCCACGAGTACGTCGAAGCCGAGATCGAGCTCAACCCTGCGGAGATGACGATGGAGACTCTGCGCCTCATTGCCGCGAAGGCACAGGAGCTGCCGATCACGATGGTGGCGGTCGTTCTGGAGCCAGCAGCAGGCGTCGCAGCGTAACGGTCTCGTTGCGGATCAACGGTCGCGCCCAGAAGCTGACGCTCAGCACGAAGCCGACCGTTGCGAACAGCACGGTGAGTGCTGCCCGCAATCCAAGCCAGTCGCCGAGCACGCCGACGAGCAGCGGGACCAACGCGCCGCCGAGGATTCCCGTGCACAGGATTCCCGAAAACGCGCCGTGATGACGCGGCACCGAGTTGAGCGCGAGCGAGAAGACGATCGAGAACATCACGGACAGGAAGAACCCGGCGGCCGGGAACGCTTGAACCGCGACCCGTGCGGGGCCGAACAACGCAAGCGCGATGCGGCCGATCGCCGCAACTGAAAACATCGCGAGCACCACGCGCGAGTCGAGCAGGCGTAGCAGCAAGAGTCCGAGCAGGCAGCCGACGGACATCAGGCCCCAGAACATCGCGACCGCGTGTGCGCCTTCAACCGTCGGCGACAGCCCGTGATACGTGCTGAGGAATTGCGACATCCAGTTCGCGAAGCCTTGTTCTGTTCCAACGTAGGCAACGATGCCGAAGAAGAACAGGCGCACCTGCCTGTCGCTCAGCAACTGCCGGTACAACTGCCAGCTGCCTGCTCGCTCGTCATCCTTCAGCTCGACTCGCGGTAGCGGTAACGCACGGGTGACGATCATCACCACTACGAAGACCGCGGCGAAGGCGCCGTAAAGCGTGACCAGCGGCGCAGCACTGCCTCTTGCCATGATTGCAGCGAACGCCAGCGGACTCACGAACGAAGCAGCACCGAACACCAGCTGCCCCATGACCGAAAAGAACGCGAAATTCGCCTCGCCGCCTGCCGTGCGCGTCAACGGATTGATCACGACCTGAAGCATCGCCATTCCCAGGCCGATCACGAACAGGCCGCCGACCACCACCAGGTAGCTGGGCAGCAGCGCAATCGCCGCCGAGCCGAGCAGGTTCAAAGCGAACCCGGTCAGCAGGATCGCCGGCGTGCCGTAGCGCTCGACCAGCATGCCCGCGGGGATCGAGATCACGCCGTAAGCAACGAAGAACGAGAACGGCAGAAAGCCCGCCAGGCCGAGGCTCAGATGAAAGTCATCGATGATGGTCGGCAACAGCGAGTTGATGATGTTCGTCACGAACGAGATGACGAACCAGACGCACAGGATGTAGCCGATGATCAGAGCCCGGTTGCGCATGAGGGCAACCGCCGCCGGCTACTGCGCGACCCGCAGCCGCGGCAGATCGACATGCGCTGCGAGCTCGCCCGCTGCAATCGAGCGGCGCGGGAAGCGCGAAATGATCGACGCGGCCGCCCGGCAACCGGCCTCGAGCGCCTCTCGCAGATCCTGTCCGCTCAACCGCGCCGCGAGATATCCGGCGTTGAACGAATCGCCGGCGCCGATGGTGTCGAACACTGTCGTTGCGACCGCGTCGGCTTGCGCGATCGCACCGTTCTGGAAGCCGACTGCACCCTTGGCGCCGTTCTTCACGATCAGCGTCGCGCCGGGTTTCAGGCGCTGACTCACGTGACGCATCGCCTCGCGAAAATCCGCCCGGTCGCCCAGATTCGCGACCTCGATCTCGTTGAGCAGCACGTGATCGCAGCGCTCGACCCAGCCGAGCATCTCCTGCCGCAATTCGTCGTTCCAGTTGCCCGACGGCCAGCCCGTGTCGAGCGCGATCTGGTAACCCAGCGCGGCGACTTCGTCGATCAGGCGCGCGTAGTGACGCCGCAGCTTCGGCGTGAGAAATGCGCCGGAGAGCAGCGCGATGGACGGCCGATGCTTTGCGCGCGACAGGAAAGGATAAACGTGCGGATAGTCGAACGCTTCCAGGTGTCCGCGCGTCGTCAGGAACGTGCGCTCGCCGCACGCGTGAATGATTCCGACCGAGACCGACGTCGCCAGTTCGCACACCGGGAGCGCGGGATTGAGAGCGTGAAATTGTTCGGCGAGCCAGCGCCCGAGGCTGTCGTTACCGACCAGCGAGAGCAGCCGGCATGGCACGCCGAGATAGTTCGCTGCGAGAGCCGCGTTGCCGGCAGAGCCGCCCGGGCGCAGCTCGCTGTGATCCATCAGCGACTCCGTCCCGATCGCCGGCCAGCGGTCGATGGGACCGAGCACGACGTCGACACCGACGTCGCCAATGACCGTGAGCGCGGGTGGATTGTGCTGGTCCATGAAACCCTCCCGCCGAAGAGTAGGGTCGGCCCGACCAAGCTGTCAACGAATAAAAACAACCATTGTGATAATTGGTGACTAGAGACGACCGAGTCCGCCGACCGCGCGGCCGCCCAGCAATCCTTCGACGCGGGATTGTTCGGGACGCTTCTGCAGGAGCATTTCGAAGCGCGGCGACAGCATCTCGTAGATGGGCAGCACGGCCGCGCCGAGGATCGAGCTGTCCTCGTCGTGCTCCGACAGCAGGATGCGGTTCAGGGTCGATGCAACTCCCGCACGCACCGAGCCGTGCAACGGTTCGGCGAGTGCGACGATGTGCTCGACGAGCGCCTTCGGCGCCGAGCCACCGATCACGATGGTCTCCGGATCGAGCAGGTTCTCGATCATGCACACGGCATTGCGCAAGTGGACGGCAGCTTCGCTGCACCACGCCAGCAACGTCGGCTCGCGTGCCGCGAGCATCTCGACCAGCAACGCGCGCGCGCCGTCCTTCACGTCGGTTCGACCGAGCGCCTCCGCCAGCGAATGCAGCGACAGGTAGCGCTCCAGGCAACCGCGGTTGCCGCAGTAGCACTCCTTGCCGCCCGGTACGATCGGCACGTGACCGATTTCCGTGGCGTTGCTGTTCGCGCCCTTGTAGGCCGAGCGGTTCGCGACCAGCGTGCCGCCGAGGCCGACGCCGAAGTGCATGTAGAAGAAATTGCCGAGATTTTTAGCGGTGCCGAACAAGGATTCGCCGAGCGCGCCGGCGACACTGTCGACGCTGTAGATCACGGGAAACCCGGTGATCCGATGCAACTCGTCGAGCGCCGACAAATCCGTCCAGCCCTCGAGCACCGTGGGGCCGACGAAGCTCATGCTGCTGACGGCGAACGGACCAGGCAGCGCGACGCCCACTCCACGCACCGGCCCTGTCGCTGCGGCGACTCCTGCGAGGTCCTTCACCACGGTCACCATCACGGTCAACGTGCCGCGACGGTCGTGCGTGTCGACCTCGACATCCTGTTTGCGGATCACCTGCCCGACCAGGTTCACCAAGGCCGCGCGCACGCGGCCCGGCTCGATGGTGATGCCGATGGACGTGCCGCCGTTCGGGTTGAGTTCGAAGACGATCGGCGGCTGGCCGCGGGATTTCTGCACCTTCAAGCGGCGCGCGACCACGAGTCCGACGGATTCCAGGTCGGACGTGATATTGGCGACGGTCTGCGGGCTGAGAGCGACGCGGTCGACGATGTCTTTCCGGGACAGCGAACCGTGCCGGCGGATCACGTCGAGGACGATGCGCCGGTTGTAGGGCGCGCTCGATTGCTGGTTCGTGCCGCGATTGACCATGTGCGGCTTACTTTGCCTGCCATGAATAAAAACATCCATTGGATGTAATCATTGACACCGCCCGGAACCGGGTCTATGTTCGGCTCCAACGAGGGGAACACTGGCTCAACTGCAGGGGGGCAACATGCTCACCGTCCAGAAGAACGGCGCCTTGGCCTGTCTGACTTCGCTGACCACGCTGGTCGTCACGCCTGCCTTCGCGGCCGACGACGAGAACCGGCTCGAAGAAATCATCGTCACGGCCTCGAAGCGCGAAACGAACCTGATGCAGACGCCGCTGGCGATCACGGCGTTCACCCAGGACTTCCTCGATCGCGAAGGCATCCGCAACGCGCGCGATCTCGCCGGCACGGCTCCGAACGTGCAACTCGGCACCGGCGCCGACTCCGGCACCGCCGCGACGATCCGCGGTGTGACCTCGACGGACTTCACCGAAGTGGGTGAAGGCGCGGTCGCGATTCACCTCGACGGCTTCTACTCGCCGCGTCCGCAGGGAACGCTCGCGCTGATGTACGACATCGAGCGCGTCGAAATCCTGCGCGGGCCGCAGGGCACGCTGTTCGGCATGAATTCCTCGGGCGGCACGATCAACATCATTCCGGCGAAGCCCGACTTCAACGACAGCTTCGCCAAGGTCGAAGCGTCCTTCGGCAACTACAACGAGAAGCAAGGCCGCGGCATGTTCAATCTCGCGGTCAACGACAAGTTCGCGCTGCGCGCCGCCTTCATGGTCAACATGCACGACGGCCAGCTGACCCAGGGCAAGGACACGACCGACATCGCATACGAGCCCGCGGGCATCGAGCTCGACGGCATTGCCGACGTCGACCAGCGGCGCAATCGCGACGTCAGCCGCGACGATTGGTACAACAACGCCGATGAATGGGGCGCGCGACTCATCGGGCGCTGGGAGATGACGGACTGGCTGGAAGGCACCGCCACGTTCTCGCACTACTCCGACCAGGGCGCCGGCGACATCGACTTCATCGATTGCGACCAGGCAGCGGGCACCGTCAATGCCTGCACTCATGGCCTGCGCTACGTGAACATCAACGTGCCGGGCAAGAAAGATCTGACGATCGACGACTACCAGGTGAAGCTGGTAGCGGAGCTCAACGATCGCATGGCGCTGGAATATCGCGGCTCGTACGAGGATCAGCAGCGCTCGCAGATCGAAGACGTCGACGGCGGCACGCGCCCCGCGGCGCAATGGTCGTCGATCGGCGAGCCGGCAACGCCGGAAGCGGCCGAGACCGGCTACTACCCGATCTGGGACGAGAGCTGGAACACGCGGCACAGCGAGTACCGCACGATGACGCACGAGCTGCAGTTCAAGTCGACCGGCGAGAATCGCCTGCAGTACGTCGCGGGTCTGTATTACCTGCACGAGAACAAGGCGATCCGCTACGACATGGAGATGCTGGCGAACAAGTCGTTCTTCGAGGATCCGGACCTGCCGCTCGGCTTCAACCCGGACGGTCTGCCCGACAGCTGGGTGTTCGACCAGGCGAAGCGCACGACCACTTCGAAGGCAGCGTTCGCGCAGGTCGACTTCCGCGTCGTTCCCAAGGTGAATCTCACCCTCGGCTATCGCTACTCCGACGACGAGAAGACCGATCACAACGGCATGACCTACGCGTTCTGGGAAGGCTCGGCGGAGTGGTACAACGGCGAGCACACGCCGACCGGCGTGCGCGCGCATCAATCGAACGACCTGACGAACGACATGGGCAGCGGCGCCCCGCTCGGCACCGTGATGCCGGCGAGCGATCCGAACAACGTGAAGAAGAGCTGGAGCCAGGGCACGTATCGCATCGGCGCGCAGTACTTCGCGAGCGACGATCACATGCTGTTCGCCTCGCTCGCGACCGGTCACAAGATGGGCGGCATGTACGAGATGGCGGACGCGTGCAACAACGGTTGCCCGATCCTGCTGGCGTACGATCCCGAGGAAGTGAAGACGTACGAGCTCGGCTGGAAAGGCACGATGCTCGAGGGCCGCGTGCGCGTCAGCGCGACCGCTTTCTTCAGCGACTACACCGACATGCAAAACACCGGCGACAAGGTGATCGGCACGGACACGAACCCGGAGAGCCCGAACATCGGCGAGCCGGTGACCGCGTGGACGACCGACAATCTCGCGAGCTCCGAGATCAAGGGCCTCGAGTTCGAGTTCGACACGATCCCGTGGACCGACGGCCGGTTGTTCGGCTATCTCGCCTGGCTCGATACCGAGATCAAGGATCCGGGCAGCTTCCAGGACGGCTATGCCTGCGCCGAGCGCGTCATCTACGGACAGCCGGAGTGCGGCGATCCGACGGTGTCGGACATTCGCGGCAACCAGCTGCCGTTCGCGCCCGAGTACTCCGCGACGCTGAACTACGAGCATCGCTTCACTCTGCCCTCCGGCTTCGCGATCGTGCCGTTCGCCTCGGTGCACTGGCAGAGCAAGATGTGGTTCGACACGCTCAACTACGACGGTGCTCACCTGTCTCAGGCGCAGGACTCATATACGAAGATCAATCTGAGCGTGCGATTGAACGCGCCGGCGGATCGTTACTACGTCGAGCTGTTCGGCGATAACGTGACCGACGAAGACACCAAGAACTTCTTCGGCTTCAATCGCGGCGTGGTCAAGGGCTACTACGATCCGCCGCGCATCTACGGACTGCGGATGGGATATTCGTTCTGATGAGACTGCTGGGCCCCCTTCCGCTCGCGTTGCTGGCGATTTCCTCCTGCTGCTTCGCGCAGGCCGGCACGCGAGCGGACCCTCCCCTGCTCGTGCACGTCAACCAGGTCGCGCTCGAGCGGACCGGGCCGAAGGCTGCGATCGTCGAGTACGCGGGAACAGCCGACGCCGGCACGTTTGCAGTGATGAAGGACGGCGCGAAGGTCCAGTCCGGCGCGCTCGCGGCGCTGCCGGCATTCAGCGAATGGACGCCGGGCAAGAAGTATTTCAAGGCTGACTTTTCCACGCTCGCGACAGCGGGCAACTACACCGTTGATGTGACGATGGGCGATACGCATGCTGCCTCGCCTGCTTTCGTCGTTGCGGACAACGCGACGTTCGTGACGACGGCCTCGGCCGTGCTCGACTACTTCCACCAGAATCGCTACACGAACCCCGCCGACAAACACATCCGGGTGTTCGACTCGCAACGTTATGTGGACGTCTGGGGCGGCTGGAAAGACGCCGGCGGCGACAAGGGCAAGTACCTCTCGCATCTCTCGTACGCAAACTATTTCAATCCGCAGCAGACGGCGATGGTGGTGTGGGCGCTCGCGTCATCGCATGACTCGGTGCCAGCGCTCTATCGCAAGGCCGGTCTCGAGCAGCGCGTCGTCGAGGAAGCCCTGTGGGGCGCGGACTATCTGCATCGCCTGCTCGACAAGGACGGCTACTTCTACATGACGGTCTTCGACCAGTGGGCTTCGGGCGCGGAGCGCATGGTCGTCGGCTATGTCGGCATCGAAGGCGTTTACACGAAGGACTACCAGGCCGCGTTCCGCGAAGGCGGCGGGGTTGCGATCGCAGGATTGGCGCGCGCCTCGCGCCTGAGCAAGGCGACGGGCATCAAGGGCGCGTTCTCCGCCGAGCAATACCTGGAAGACGCCGAGCGCGCCTTCGCGCACCTGCAGGCGAACAATCTCAAGTACTGCGACAACGGCGTCGAGAACATCATCGATGACTACACGGCGCTGCTCGCTGCGACGGAATTGTATCGCTCGACGCAGAAAGACACGTATCTGCAGGCCGCGCGCAAACGCGCGCACAACCTCAATCAGCGACTGACGAGCGAAGGCTGGTTCCGCAGCGACGAAGGCACGCGTCCCTACTACCACGCCGCTGAAGCTGGCTTTCCGATCGTCAGCCTCGTGCAATACCTCGACATCGAGCGCGATGCTCAGCGCGCGGCTGCGGCACGCAAGACCATCAAGGGCGCCCTCGACTACCAGATCGCACTGACCGACAAGGTCGCGAATCCGTTCGACTACGCACGGCAGCCTTTCCGCACGTTCAAGAACGGCAAGGCAGGCGATCGCATGCTGGACGGATTCTTCATCCCGCACGCCAACGAAACGAACTACTGGTGGCAAGGCGAAAGCGCCCGCCTCGCTTCGCTCGCCACTGCCGCGGTGCTCGGCGGCAGGATCGTCGCAACCGATCCGCGCACACGTTTCGGCATGAGCCAGCGCCTCGCGGAGTTCGCGCAGAATCAGCTCGACTGGACGCTCGGCCGCAATCCGTTCGACATGTGCCTGATGTACGGCTTCGGGGCGAAAAACGTACCCTCGGCGGTCAGCGCGGGTGAGCATGTGCGCGGCGGCATTTCGAACGGCATCACCGGCGCAACCGAGAGCGACGAAGGGCGCGGTATCGTGTTTGCGCCCGGCCCGGACGACAACAACTGGCGCTGGCTCGAGCAGTGGCTGCCCCACTCCACGTGGTTCCTGCTCGCCGCCACGGCGATGACCGGGCAATAATCGCGCTCATGCGACTCATTATCCTGTTCCTGCTCGCGTCGGGTTCTGCCGCGGCGGCGTCCGAACCTTCGCAGGTGCTGTTCGACGACTTCAGTTACACGTCGATCGAGCCGTTCCGCGCGCATGGCTGGACCGACCGCACCGCCAAGGGCTGGCCGGGCATCGAAGGCGCCTCCTGGAACGGAATGGTCGGCTTCGTCGACGATCCCGCGAACAAGGGCAATCGCCTGGTGCGGATGACTGCGATGACCGACGGCGCTGCGACGAGCCAGGCGCAGTTCTGCCACCAGCGGAAGTATCGCGAAGGCACGTACGCCGCGCGCGTGCGCTTCAGTAACGGCCCGATCAGCGGACCGGACGGCGACCAGGTCGTCGAAACGTTCTACACGATCGCGCCGCTGAAGGCGCCGCTCGACCCGGACTACAGCGAACAGGACTTCGAGTATCTGCCGAACGGCGGCTGGGGCGGCGCCGACCTGACGCTGCACAACACGACCTGGGAAACGTTCCGGCCCGAGCCCGACTGGCTGCAGGTGAGCAAGAGCGACTCGCGTCGCGGAAGCCTGGAGGGCTGGCGCACGCTGGTGCTGCAGATTGCGAACCACGAGGTGCGCTACTTCCTCGACGGCGCGCTGCTCGCGACGCACGGCGAGCCGTACTATCCGGAAGACCACATGTCGATCAACTTCAACCTGTGGTTCATCCGCGAAGGTCTGATCGGCTCGCGCGAGCGCCGCATCTACACCGAGGATGTGGATTGGGTCTTCCACGCGGCCGGCAGCGTGCTATCGCCGGCTGAAGTGGAGAAGCAGGTCACCGCGCTCCGGGCTGCCAAGGTTGCGTTTCGCGACACGGTCCCGGCGTTGCAGCCGCCCTTGTCATCTCCCTGCGATCTCTGACCCGCGGATCACTGCTCCGCCCTTCATCACGAAGCTGACTGCGTGCAGCTTCGCGACGTCGGCCACTGGATCGCCGTCGACGGCGATGAGATCGGCTTCGTAGCCCTTGCGAACACGTCCCAGCTGGTCCTTCATGCCAAGGATCTCAGCGTTCGTGACGGTTGCAGCGGCAATTGCATCTGACGCAGGCACTCCGCTCGCGACGAACAGCTCGATTTCGCGCGCCGTCGCCTGAACGTCGTTGCGACCCCCTGAATCGCTGCCGACGCCGAGCCGGATGCCGGCTCGCCACGCGCGACCCGGATTCTTCATCGAATTCTCGGTCCAGCGCCGCAAGGCCTCCGGCGGCAATTTGCCGGGCTGGCCGGAGAACATTCCGATCTGCTTGCTCACGAACTCCGCGACGTATGCCGTGGGAACGAGGAACGCGCCTTTGGTCTTGAACAGCCGCACGCAACTGTCATCGAAGTACGTTCCATGTTCGATGGTGCGCGCACCCTGTTCCAGCGCGAGCTTGATAGCAGCGGTGCTGTGAGCGTGCGCAGCGACAGGGCGCAAACCTCGCTGCGCAGCTTCCATCACCGCGTGGACTTCGTCGGGCAGCATGATCGGCGCTGCATCCGCGAGACCGCTTGGCGCGCCGCCGGATCCCGACACCGTGACCTTGATCCAGTCGGATCCCGCTTCGATGTTCTCGCGCACGACGCGCCGGCATGACTCCGGTCCGTCGCAGCCGCCATTCAAAGCCTTGATATCGCCGCTGCCCTGAAATTCGTCGGTCGTGCCGTGGCCGCCGGTGCTGGAGACGATGCGGCCGGCCGCGAAGATGCGCGGCCCTTGCAGCACGCCCGCGTTGATCGCATCGCGGACCGCGAAGGTGACGCCGACGTTGTCGCCGACATCACGCAGCGTCGTAACTCCCGCATCCAGCGTTGCTTTGGCGACTGCAGCGGTCATGAGCGCGAGCCGATCCTCGCGGGCAAACGTCTCCGGGTCTGCATCGAGGGGCATCGAGATGTGCTTGTGCAGGTCGATGAGGCCCGGCAGCACGAAGCGGTCTTTCAGGTCGATCAGCTTCGCATCCGCGCCATAGCGATCCACAGGCTGGTAACCATTCTCTACCGCGGTGATTTTGCCGTCGGTGACGACGACCGTTTGCTCGCGCAGCGGCTTCTGGCCAGGATCGGCCAGCAGCCCGCCGGCATGAATCACGATCGCGGCGGCCTGCGCGGCACCGGCAAAGAGCGCCGCGCATGCGACGATGAAAATCCTCACAGCTCACCTCGCTCGAATGGGGTGAGCGAAGACTAGCGTGTCTAGCGCAGATTCAGCCAGCGGATCGGCTCTTCGCGGTCGGCCTCGCGGTCATGCTTCGGCTGGGCCGCGCGCGCCAGGACGCGGATGAAACGCTCGAGGAACGAAGGGGCGGTGCTCATGGGATCCTCCCGGTTGCGTGGGCAACGAGAATATCGCCGCACCGGACGGATGGAGCGCGGAATCAGAGTCGTGACGCGCGGGCACTGATCATTTCCTGTCTGCGCCTCGGGCTTCGCACGCGCCCGCGACCTGCTCGCGAATGATCTCCGCGAGCCGCCGCGTGCCAGGACCCGCGGCATCGGGATCGGCGAAGAACATGTAGAGCTGCGCCGAGCGCTCGCGGCCGCCACGCAGCGGCAGGATCTTGAGCGTGCCGTCCCCGAGCTCGGTGCGGATCTTGTCCTGCGGCAGCCACGCGAAACCGTGGCCGCGCGAGACCGCGCCGATCGAAGTGCTCAGGTTCGTGACCGTCCAGCGCTGCTCCACTTCGAGCACCTGGGACTTCTTGTCACGCTGCGCGCCCGAGTCGCGAACCACGAGATGCCGGTACTTGCGCAGGTCGCGGTTGGTGATCTCGCGCCCGAGCTGGTGCAACGGATGATCCGGGTGCGCGACTGGCACGAAGGGAATAGGCATGAGCAGCTCGCCATTGAGTCCGGTCGGCACACGCGTCGCTATGCCCAGCTCCGCAAGACCATCGCGCAGCGCCTCCGCCGTTCCGGCAAGCACGGTCTCGATCCATTCGATGCGCGTCTGCGGGCTCTCGGCGCCGAAGCGGCCTAGGCATTCGAACATGAGCCAGGTCGGAAACAGCACTTCGATGGCGATGCCGATCTCCGCCTCCCAGCCCGCGGATGCTTTGCGCGCGGCCCGTTCCAGGTCGCCGGCGTCATCGAGCAGCGTTCGCGCGCGCCGGTAGAGCATCTGGCCGACGCCGGTCAGCACGGCTTTGCGTCCCTGGATCTCGAAGGCGTGCACCTTGAGCGATGACTCCAGCTTCTGCACGGCGTAGGTCACCGAAGATTGGCTCTTGTGCAGCCGCTCGGCGGCCTGCGCGTAGCCGCCCGCCTCTACGACCGCCGCCAGGCAACGCCACTGTTCGAGTGAAATACGGGGTGCCGCAACGGCCATTTATCTACCCCTTCGATAGTTTCGAGCGAAACTTTGCGCTTTTTTATCGACCGGTTCAATAGTTCAATGCCCCATCGAAGTTAGCTACGGGCGATGGAGGCAGGAACATGAATACGCTGTTGCTGGTGCAGACCAGCCTGTTTGGGGCGCAAGGCGCGTCTTCGCAACTCGCGGAGCGCTTCGTGGCCGATTGGCGCAAACGCCATCCGGGCGGCCGCGTGATCGTGCGCGACCTCGCCGAGGATCCGGCGCCGCATCTCACGGCCGAGCGCTTCCAGGCGTTCTCGACCGCGCTGGAGAATCGCACGCCGGAGCAGCAGGCGGCTGTTGAGTATTCCGACGCGCTCATCGACGAGCTGCGTAGCGCCGACACGGTCGTATTCGCGGTGCCGATGTACAACTTCAGCGTGCCTTCAACGCTGCGGTCGTACTTCGATCACGTCGCCCGCGCGGGCGTCACGTTTCGCTACACGAGTGCCGGTCCCGAAGGATTGCTCAAGGGACGTCGCACGTACGTGTTCGTGGCGCGCGGCGGGGTCTACCCGGAAGGCGTCGATACGCAGACGCCGTATCTGCGCCAGTTCCTGGGCTTCATCGGTCTCGCGCCCGAGTTCGTGTACGCGGAAGGTCTGGCGCTCGGCGCCGAATCGCGGCAGAAGAGCCTGGTGGAAGCGACTGAGCGGGTCGCGGATCTCGCGACGCTCGAGCTCGCAGCCTAGTCGGAGGTGAGTGCGCCCGGTTTGCCGAGGAATTCCACGATCTTCGGAATGACGAAACCGGGCGCTTCTTCCATCAGCCAGTGGCCGGCGCCCGGCACGACTGCACCCTGCACATCGGTGTCGATCAGTTGCGCCTGCTTGATGAGCCCGTCCCCGGAGCCCTTCTCGCCCGTGAGCACCAGCATGGGCATGGTCAGCGGCTTCGCCGCGTAGTCGTGGAATTCCCGGGCGTCCTCATCGACGACCCGGAACCACTCCATGCTGGCGCGAATGTGATTGGGCCGCGCGTACTCGGCCGCGTAGATCTTGCGATCCGCTTCCGCGATCGATTTCGCCGGGTCCGCGGCGAAGTCGTTCCAGAAATGCTCGAGATAGATCCGCTCGCGCCCTTGCACCAGCGCCTCGGGTGTCTTGCCATAGAAGCGCAGATGCCACTGATCGCGCGGCCAGATGCGCGCCCATTCGCCCACGCCCGGCAGCACCGACTCCATCAGGACGACTTTCTGCACCTCGCCGGGAAACTGCGCCGCATACGCGTACGCAACCATCATGCCGATGTCATGACCAACCACGCTCACCTTGCTGTAGCCCAGCCCGTTCATCAGCGCGTGCACGTCGCGAGCCATCTCTGCTTTCGTGTAGCCGTCGGCCGGCGCATCCGACTGACCTGCACCGCGCAGGTCTGCCGCGATCACCGTGTGATCCTTCGCAAGCTCCCGCATCAGCGGGCGCCACATCTGGCTCGACTGACCGAAGCCGTGCAGCAGCAGCACCGGATCGCCCTGCCCCATCTTGAGGTAGTGCAGCCGTACACCGTTCGCCGCGGCGAAATTGCTCTCGACCTGCTGCAGTTTTTCGACCTGCTGCGCCGGCGCGACCGCTGGGCTCATCGCCCATACCGCTCCCAGCGCGAGCGTCAGATACCCGCGTTTGCTCATGACCCGCCTGTGTAAGACGAGGACCGCTCCGTCAGGAGCGGCCCTCAATGCAGCAGTAACGTCCGAGACCCCGAACTAGTTGCTGCTTAGGGATACCGGGGCGGCCGTGGCATGCACGCTACGCATGACCAGGTTGTCGATCGAGACGCCGCAGACCGGTCCGCCACCGACGTCCAGGCAGGTTGCGCTGCCGTCCTGCGTGAACTCGAAACGCAGCTGCGCGACCGTTCCCGCCATGCCGGGCAGTCGCATGTGGACGTGCTTTGCGCCCTGCGAATCGCCTGCCCACACGGACATGTCTTCCAGATAGGCCGGGTTGCTATTGCGCGGCAGATGCTTCGGGAAATGCTTGATGCCGCCCGTTGTGAGCTCATCGGCATACGCTTCCACCAGCACCGACCTTGCAGTATGGCCCGGTGTCGCATCGAAGACGCGCAGCGTCAGTCCGTCGAACGCCTGCACCTGGAAGCTCGGATCGAACTCGGTGTCGGTACAGACATCGAAGTCCAGCGTCACGTAGTCCGAGTCCGCGGGGATCGCAACATTCGGGCTGAACAGCCGCTCCCACCGCGTTGGATCGCCCGCGCCGTTGTCGTTCGCGTTCTGGTGGAACGCCGCGTTGCTGGTTCCGCAGAACGTATTGCTGGTCACCCACGGAACGACGTTCGCGCCCCCGCCATGCGAGGAGGTCCAGCCTCCCGGCAGTGTGCCCACCGGCGCTGCATCGAAGTTCTCGCTGAGCACCGTCGTCGAGACCGGCGTGCCGGTGAAGATCGTGTGATGCAAGGTCGCGCGATCCAGGCCGCCCGTGCCGAACTGGCCGACGACGTCGAGTTTCAGCTCGATCGGCGTGCCGGGATCGAAGCTCGACAACAGCCGCACCTGGTACGAGACCACGTTCGTCTGCGACTCACCGGGGTCGATTCGACCGTAAACGCCGACAGGCTGACGCACCTGCACGCCCGGAGTATCCGAAGACAACAGCGCGATCACGCCCTGCGCCTTCGAATCGTTCAGCGGATTCACGGTGTAGTTTCGCAGCGCCACGCGCACGCGTACCGTCTCGCCCGGATCCGGGAAACCATTGCCGTTGCCGGCGCTGTCATCCACGGTCACGTTGTTGACGTCGATACTCAGCGGCAGCGAATTGAGATCGAAGAACGATCTCTCGGCGTGACGCTTGAGCTCGACATCCGGGACGGTGAGTTGCGTCGTCGGCTGACCGTCGACGAATCCTCCCGGCGGACGCGACGCGACTGCGTACGCCGCGAACAGATCGCCATGCTGCGCGACTGCCTGGTTGTAGTCGCCGAGGTTCGGCTGACCGGTGTCGTTGCCCCAGCCGGCATGGAACGGCCGCGTCGTCAGCGGCACCGCCGCCGACCAGTGCTTGCCGCCGTCGTCGGAGAAGGTATAGCTCACCTCCGACAGGTCGCCCGTCTTGTCGATGCCCTGATCGTAGTAGAAGACGTGGACCCGGCCCGTCGACGAATCGACGGTGACCCAGGGGAACCATTGCGGCCGATCCTCACCCGGCGCCGCATTCAGCTCGATCGGCGCGGAGAAGCTCCGGCCCTTGTCGGTGCTCTTCTGGAACACGATGTCAGCGCCATCGCCGCTGTTGTTGTTGGCATAGACGAGATAGATGCTGCCGCGACGCGGCCCGCGCGAATTGTCCACCGCCAGCGAGGGCGAGGTATTCACGCGATCGTTGCCGAGCACCTGGTCCATCGTGAAGAACTCGTTGCTGGTATTGATCGGCGCCTGCCACGACGCACCGTTGTCGAGCGAGCGCGCGAAGCCGACCGTATTGCCGAGACCGAAGAACGTTCCCGGGAACGGGAAGCGACGCCACGCGACGTACGCGTTGTTATTGCCGGCCGCGAATCTCGGAATCGACGCTTGTCCATCGTCGGCCGTCGCCGCGACGATCGCGCCGGCCGACCACGTCGGCGTCGCGCCATTCTTCGCGTTGTCGGAGTACGCGGTGCGGATCTCGACGCCGCCCGGTGCAGCGGGCGTGAAATTCGACCAGCTGACCATCAGCCGGCCCGTGTCGGGATCGACATCCATGAACTCCTTGTCGGCCGCGTCGGCGGGCTCGTCCTCTTCGACGATGCCATTGGGGTTGGTGGCCGCCGTGATCACGAACGGTCCTTGCCAGGACTTGCCGCAATCCGTCGAGCGATGCAGGCCCATGGTCTGGACCGCGGTCGTGTCCGAGAACTTCGCGATGAGGATCGAGGAGTAGACGAACGTGCAGCCGCCGAGATACTTCACTTCGGGATCGCCGAAGACCTGCGGCAGGCGAGTTGCGCCGATCGTGTCCGTGCCGGGCGAAGGCAGCCGCCCGCCGTCCACGAAAGTGCGCCCGCCATCTTCCGAATACAGCACGCCGGATAGCGAGATCGGATTCTCGCTGAAGCCGCGAGTGTCGTTGTAGCCGATGACGACGTGCCGCCCGCTGGCGTCGACTGCAATCGACACCTCGGCCTGGCCGCCTGGCGCTTCCTCTGCATCGCCCTCTTCTTCGCCGCAGTCCGGCTCGTTGACGCAGCGGCCGCCTTCATCGTCCTCTTCTTCGAATGCGGCTATGGCGGTACGCGCGCTAGCGCCCTGCCGTGTGAGTTTGGCGATCGATGCCGCCGCGCGCTTGCCTGCAGCGGACATCTTGTTATCGCGGTCCAGATGCTTGTCGGGTTGTGCGAATCCTGCTGGTGCCCACAGCAGCAGCGCCGCGCTCGCGACGCTTGCAGCGATCGCACGTCCGAGTGAATGAAGCGTGTTCATACCCCGTGCCTCCTGCCAGTCGTTGAAGGTCGCGGGGATGTTACGCCGCACTTTTTCGCGACGAATCGGGGCTGCGGAAGATATTCGATGACGAGTTCGTCATTGTAAATTCCGCATGGTCATCGGCTCGCGCTACCATAGCCGCCATGGACGATCTCGTACGCACTCTTCAGCTCTATGGCCTGCAGATCGTCTTCGTCGGCGTCTTTCTCGATCAGGGCGGCTTGCCGCTGCCTTCGTTTTCGCTGGTCGTCGTCGCGGCCGCGGTCGCCACGAACTCGGGCGCACCGGTCTGGCCTGTCTTTGTCATCGCAATAGTCGCGACGCTGCTCGCCGACCTGCTCTGGTTTGCCGGCGGACGGCGCTTCGGCGCCGCGATGTTGCGCATGATCTGCCGCGTCTCGCTTTCGCCCGATTCGTGCGTCGGCAACACGCGGCGCATCTACACGCGCTGGGGCGCACCGTCGCTGATCGTTGCCAAGTACGTGCCGGGTCTGGCAGCTGTCGCGACTACGCTTGCCGGCGAAACCAGAGTCCCCACTGCACGATTCGCTCTATATGACGGCATCGGGGCAACGCTCTGGGCCGGCGGCGCCGTAGCACTCGGCGTCATCTTCCATCAAGCGATCGACGCGGTGCTCGACGAGCTCGAGGTGCTGGGCAACTCCGCCCTCGTGCTGCTCGCAGCAGCGGTGCTGATCTTCATCGCCGTGAAGGCGTGGCAACGCTGGCGCTTCAAGGTTCGCATCCGCATGGCGCGCATCTCGGTCGCGGAGCTGGCCGACCTGCAGCGCACGACCGCGAAGATCATCATCCTCGACGCACGAACCGCCGATCGACGCGAGCGCACCGGCTGGATTCCCGGCAGCGTCTGGGTCACCGATACCGAACAGCTCGCACTCGGCGTCTACGAAGAAGTCGTCGTCTACTGCGACTGCCCCAACGACGCAACTGCCGCACTGGTCGCGAAACAGCTCAAGGCGCGCGGCATCCACCACGTCCGCCCGCTCGCTGGCGGACTCGAAGCGTGGCTGGTCAGCGGCGGTCGGATCGAGGGTGTGGCGGAGAGAGAATGAGGAAGAGAGAGAATGACAGGATGGACGGGATTAACGGGATTAACGGGATTGAAGAGTAGGAATTCCGACAAGCCTCTCTCTTGTCTTCATCCCGTTAATCCCGTTAATCCCGTTAATCCCGTCCAATTTTCTTTCTCTTCTTACTCTCTTCACCCCTCGCGCAGCGCAACTGTCGCCCGGCTGTACTGCGCGTTGATCGACGACCAGACCTTCGCGACTTCTTTCATCGCCGAGCTGAAAGCCTCGCGCTCGGTCTTGAGGCGCGCCTTCTCGATCGCATTTTCCGTGGTCCACGGGCTCGAGCGCCGCATCTCGGTGGCCGTGCCTTCGGCCACGCCATAGACGAAGCCGGTTCGCACGTCGACGAGCACCGCGGCGCACGTCGTGACGATGTTCGACTTCTCGCTGGCGAAGACGCCGAGCGTCACGAGCTGCACTGGCCCGATCAGCTGATTCTCCGAATGAAACTTCGTGTCGATCGTGTAGATCAACACGATGTCGCCGCGCAGTTGAGCCGCAGCCTGGCGCAAGTCGCGTGTCGAGCGCAGATCGAGGGGCAACAACAGTCGATTGAGCGGTCCGACCGCAGCAACGCCCGGGAGCGATGCAAGAAAGGCAAAGTCATCGTCCGTCTCGATATCGCGCGTCGTCAGTACGCTGAAATTGCCGGTGCCGTAGCCATACGCGCTGCGTGAGACGTAGCCGCTCGCTTGTACGCGGGCGACGATCATGAGTGCCGGAAAGGTCGCCGCGGGTTTCCGCGCCATGATGTCGGCAACATCGCCATCGGTGATCGCCGGAATCGACACGCCGCCGCCCGGCGTCTGGTAGTGAGCACAACCGCAAACGAATGCAAACAGCAGAACGCTGCCAGCGAGTAGCAGACCGCGCATGGAAAACTCCCCGTCAGTTCACGACACTGCGTGAGTATCTGCGGGGTGCGCGGTTGTTCTCCCGAATCTCACAAAAGTGAAACGCTCTTCGCCGAAGCTATGCCGCGGTCGTCTCCTGCGGCAGCGGGCTCACGCTCTCCGGCGCGATTGTCGATACCACCTCGGCAGCTGCAGGCTTCGAGCGGCGAGTGCGCTTTGCAGCTGCTCGCTTCTTGCGTGCCGGCGGCGCTGCTTTCGTCGCGTTCTTCGCACGCGTTTTCTTTTTGCTGCGGGCTCTGCGCGTTACCGCGCTCTGGAGTCTCTTCGCCAGCGCGAGCGCCTCGTGCTTGGCGCGCTTGACGGCCTTGCGCGCCTCTTTGAACTGCCGGCGCGCGGTCTTTGCGACCTGCTTCGCTTCTTTTGCGGATTTCTTCGCCTCCTGCCAGCGCTCGCGCGCGACTGCGAGGGCGCTCTGCAGCACGCTTCGCGATTTTGAAGGGCGCTTGGCTCGTGTCTTCACGACATTCTCTCCGCTGCATGACTCGTCGATCGAGAATAGCGGTTCACAGCAGGCGCCGCCAGAACAAAAGGGCGAGCGTGACGCCGCCGCTCGCGAGGATCAGCAACAGCACGAGCGGAAACGAGCTCGCACCCGGCAGGTGCGCAACATTCATGCCGTAGACGCCGGTCACCAGCGTCATCGGCAGCAGGACGGCGGTGAGGATCGACAGGACATAGAGATTGCGTCCGGTGTTTTCCGCGAGGCGCGATGCGAGCTCTTCCTGGAGGAGCTTCGCGCGCTCGTACAGCTCGGCGATTTCTTCGATCGCGAATCCGAGTCCTTCGACGCTCGACTCGAGCGCGCGGCGATCCGCTTCGGCCAGCGGCTGGGCGGAACGATTCAGCAGCCGGCCCAGGTCGCCGCGCTCCGGGGCGAATTCGCGTCGCAGGCGCGCGCACAAACGTCGCGCGCGGCCCAATTGCCCGCGCTGCTGCTCGATGTTGCCGGCGAGGATTTCGTCCTCGATGTCGTCAAGTTGCCGCGTCATCGTGTCCGCAAGCAGCTTGATGCGCGCCGTGCGAATGTCGAACAGATGCGCTGCGAGTTCGATGCCGGAGCTGGCCGTGACGCCGGTTCGCATACGTTGCCGCAATTCATCGGCGCTCTTCAGCGCGTGCACGCGCCCCGTGATCAGCAGATTGCGGCCGGCGTAGCACCACAGCGGTGCGACTTCCGAAGGGTCCGACTCGTCCTCGTAGGTGAAATCGCTGATGACCATCAGCAACCCGCCGTCGGCCCACTCGACGCGCCGGTTCTCGTCGTTCTCCTGCAACACCTCGCGCAAGGCGGACGGCACGAAGGCTGCATCGAGCAGCCAGCGTCGCGCACGCTGATCGGACAGATTGAAGTGCAGCCACGTGAGCTGATCCGGTTGCGCCAGCGCCTGCACGATGCCGTCCGCAGAGACATCACGCGCCGGACCTTGCGGCTGCAGGCTGTAGCCGCAGATCAGTCCGCGATCTGCGCCGGCGCTTTCGTTGAGAAACAACGGCATGGGTTGCAACTGTGACATCGTGACGCCGCGCGGCTAGGTGTTTGGATCGGTGGCACAGCGCTGGCTGGCGACCTAGAATACGCCACCCGCGGCACCGCCAGAACAGCCGGCTGCCAACTCCAATCGAGAGTGACGACATGCACATCCCGCGCACGCGCAAGCCTGGCCGGCAGCGGCTCCCGATCACGATCGCGCTGGACCCCAGCGCCTACGCATTCGTCGAGCAGTGCGCGGGCCAGCGGTGGTTTCGCTCCGTCGACGATTTCTTCGAAGCGGCCGTGGCGATCTTCCGCAACCACATGGCGGC
>DATEKT010000242.1:0-5697 GCA_035277305.1 Steroidobacteraceae bacterium
CGTGCGGTCGAACACGTACGTCATGTGAATGTGCATGTCGATGAGGCCCGGCATCACCGTTGCGCCGGCCGCATCGATCACTTCGGCGTCCTTCGGCAAGTCGGTCGAGTCCGGCGACAGGACCTTCGCGATCCTGTTGCCGACGACCACGACCGTCGCATTGCGCGCCGGCGCGCCCGTGCCGTCGAACAGCCGCGCGTTCTTGAAGACGAAGCTGGTCTTCACATCGTTGAAGCCGGCAGGCATCGCCACGCGACGCAGGTCATCGGTCGTCGCCGCGCCCTTGTCGAAGTATCCGGAGCGATCCAGCGGCACGCTGCGCTCGTTGGCTTGCGGCTTCTTGTCGGCCGCGAACGCACCGGTGCACGCCAGCCCGGTGAGGAAGATCAGACCCAGGACAGCTGCTTTATTCATTCTGTTGCTCTCCTCGCTGCCCCCTCCCTGCCCTCCCCCGCCCTGCGGGGGAGGGTTGGGTGGGGGCGTGACGCCACAGGACTTCCGAGCCGTGCTCGTGGCGCGCCAGGACGCGCGCGATCACGAACAACAGGTCCGAAAGCCGATTCAGATACCGGGATGCTTCGGAGTTGACTGTCTCCAGCTTCCCGAGGGTCCACACCCGGCGCTCGGCGCGTCGCGCGACGGTGCGCGCCACGTGGCACGCGGCCGCCATCGGACCGCCGCCCGGCAGGATGAAATCCTTCAGCGGCGGGAGCGGCTCGTTGAACGCATCGAGCTCACGCTCCAGGCGCGCCACCTGCTCCGCTTTGATCGCCTGGGTTCCCGGGATGCACAGCTCTCCGCCGAGGTCGAACAGCTCGTGCTGGATCTCGGTCAGACAATCGGACACGGCCTTCGGCAAGTCGCGCACCGCCAGCAGCACACCGATCGTGCTGTTGAGCTCATCGACCGCACCGTATGCTTCGACACGCGCGGAATCTTTCGGCACCCGCGTCCCGTCGCCGAGGCCGGTCGTGCCATCGTCGCCGGTGCGCGTATAGATCTTGCTTAGACGGTTGCCCACGCTATTGGTCCGCCTCGGGACCCAGCAGCTCATCCACTGCGCCGTACGGATCGAGCTTTTTCTCGGTCACCAGCGACACGACGTTGTCCAGGCTCAGCGGATCCATGCGCCGCGCCAGGTCGCGCAGCACGCGCTCACGCAGCAGCGCCTGGATTTCCGAGCGCATCGCATCGGCAACGCGCGCCTGCGCTTCGCCGCTCTGCACCGCCCACTCGCGATGCTTCTGGACAGCATCGATGAGCTCATCGATGCCGGTATTGTTCTGGGAGGAGGTCTTGAGCACCGGCGTGCGCCAGTCGTTGCGCGGCGTGCCGAGATTCAGCATCTGCCGCAGGTCCTTCACGGCTTCATCGGCGCCGGGCCGGTCAGCCTTGTTGACGACGAGGATGTCGGCGATCTCGATGATGCCGGCCTTGATCGCCTGGATGTCGTCGCCCGCGCCGGGAATCGTGAGCAGGCAGACGGTGTCGACGACGCGCGCGACATCGATCTCCTGCTGTCCGACGCCGACGGTTTCGACCAGGATCACATCGAACCCGAGCGCGTCGAGCACGCTCACCACGCGGCGCGTCGCACGCGCCAGTCCGCCCGACTGACCGCGATTGGACATGCTGCGAATGAACACGCCCGTGTCCAGGTAGCGATCGCGCATGCGGATGCGATCGCCGAGAATCGCGCCGCCCGTGTACGGACTGGACGGATCGACCGCGACCACGGCCACGCGCGGCACTTTCGTGCGATACGCAGCGGTCAGCACTGAAACCAGCGTGCTCTTGCCCGCGCCCGGCGGGCCCGTGAATCCAACTTTGATCGCACGGCCCGTCTGCGGAAACGTCGCGCGTATGACTTCCGCCGCGCCGGGCTCGTCGTTCTCGACGATCGACAGCAACCGCGCGGTCTGGGCAATCTTGCCCTCCCGCGCCTGCGAAAGCAGCTCGGCGACTTTGCTCATTTCCGGGTCACGCGCTGCTTCTCCGCCGGCACGACCGCAACCGCCGTCGCCTTCACGCACAGCACCGGCTCCGCCAGCACGTCCGCCGCCGAATCTTCCGGGCTCACGAGCTGAATCAGCTTGTACGCGGTGCACTCGAACTTGCGCGACGACTTGCCGACCGAAACCAGCTTCGCCGTCACCTGCAGGTAATCCCCGCTACGCACCGGCGCCAGAAACTCCGACTCCATCGCACGCATCAGGCCTTCGTCACCATCGTGGCGAATCAACGCCTCGGTCACAGCATCGCTCATCAACTGCAACACCCGTGCGCCGTCGACCAGGCCACCGGCGTAGTGGCCATCAGCAGTCGACATCCGCAGGCGAATCACGCATTCCATAAGAAGAGCCTCATTCGAAGGTTGTTTGCGGAGAAGAGCCGGAGCCGGAATAGCTCTCATTCTTCATTCCGCTTCTGCTCCGCAAACAACCTTTACTCACACCACTCCCAAAGCACGCTCTCTCACCACCCGGCGGGCGATTTTGCCAATACCCGTCCGCGGCAACTCGGTCACGATGTGGATGACCTTGGGGCGTTTGTAGCCGATCAGGCGGTCCTGGCAGAAGGCTTTGAGATCTGCCTCCTCGAGCGTCGCACCGAGCTCGAGAATGACGAAGGCGTGGACCGCTTCGCCCCACTGAGCGTCGGGGACGCCGACGACCGCGACGTCGTTGACGCCGGGATGCTCCAGCAGCGCGGTCTCGACCTCACCGGGAATGACCGTCATGCCACCGCTCTTGATGATTTCCTTGATGCGGCCCTCGAGGCGCAGGAAGCCCTCGGCGTCGAAGGTGCCGAGGTCGCCGGTGCGCATCCAGTGCTCGCTCATCACTTGCGCGGTGGCGGCATCGTCCTGCCAGTAGCCCGCGAACAGCGTCGGGCTGCGGGCGACGATCTCGCCGTTCAGCAGGTACATCTGTGCGCCGAGCATCGGGCGGCCCACGGTGCCGATCTTGCGGAGTTGATCGCGAGGCTCCAGCACGGTGAGGCAGAGCTGCTCGATCATGCCGTAGAACTGCACGAACCTGACGGTGGGCATGCGCTCGATCAGCGCGCTGATCAATGCCTCGGGCATGCGCTCGGAGGCGTACCCGACCAGGCGCAGCGAAGGCGGAATTTCCGCGGGCACGACTTCCAGCAGGCGTTTCAGCGTGGTCGGCACGGCATCGATGTGCGTGATCTGCGAATCGCGGATCGCATCCCACACCGCGCGCGCATCGAAGTGCGGCACGATTACGTGCGTCGCGCGCACCATCGTCAGCGGCAGCAGGTGCTCGAGACACGACGAGAACATCGGCAGGAAATGCAGCGTGCGCTCGCCGTCCTGGAGGGCGAGCTCCAGCGCCATGATCATTGCCGACGCCGTGAGGCTGCGGTGCGTGTGAACGGCGCCCTTCGAGCGGCCGGTCGAGCCCGAGGTGAACAGGATGACGGCCGGATCGCTCGGCACGACGGCCGTCGGACGAGTCAGCCGCGACGCCGCTGCAAGCAGGTCCGGGTACGAATCCAGCTCGCTGCCCGCCGGCGGCTCATCGAGGCACAGCACGTGCTCGATGCCCATCGCGCGGAGAACTGCGCGCTCTCCCGTTACGGCCTCGGCTTGCGCCGTGCCGACGATGAGGACCTTCGGCCGGATCTGCACCAATGCAGAATGCGCATCCTTCCAGTTCCACCAGAAGTCGAGCGGCGCGGCGATCGCGCCGAGCATCGGCACGCCGAAGAATACTTCGACGAACTCGGGCCGGTTGGTCGTCCACAGAGCGACACGATCGCCTTTGCGGACTCCCAGCGCGGCGAGCGCACCCGCGAGGCGGCACGCGCGCTCGTAAACTTCCGCGTAGGTCCAGCTCTGCCGGCCTTGCACGACCGCGGCGCGCAGCGGCTCCGTGAGCGCTGCCCGCGCCAGGATCGCATCGACGCGCGGCGCGCTGCCGACCTCGACTTGCGTCATCGCGCGTCGTGCCACTTACGGACGAAGTCGATGATGGTGCCGGTCGGGGTCCCCGGACCAAACACTTCGGCCACGCCGTACTCTTTCACTTTCGGGATGTCGGGCGGCGGCAGGATGCCACCCATCACGACCAGCACTTCCTTCGCTGCGTTCTCCCGCAGCGCCTTGCAGATCTCCTCGGCGAAGTGCAGATGCGCTCCCGACAGGATGCTCAGCCCGAGCACGTCCGCGTCTTCCTCGACGACGGTGCGCGTAATCATCTCGGTGGTCTGGAAGATGCCGGTATAGATGACTTCCATGCCGGCGTCGCGAAACGCGCGCGCGATGATCTTCGCTCCACGATCGTGGCCGTCGAGACCGGGTTTCGCTACCACCACGCGTAGGGGCTTATTCATAGGATGTCGCTAATTTCTACCGCAGATAAAGAGAAAGGATTGACAGGATTAACGGGATTAACAGGATTATCGGAATTCACAATGCCGAATTCCCGTCTCCCTCTTGTCCCTTCTTCTAATCCTGTTAATCCTGTTAATCCTGTTAATCCCGTCAATATTCTTCATCCGGAAACCTCTAATACACCAGCGGCGCGCGATATTCGCCGAACACGCCGCGCAGCACGTCGCAGATTTCGCCGACGGTGCCCTGAGCTTTGATGGCGCGCACGACCCCCGGCATCATGTTCACGCCGCCCTTCGCAGCCGCTTCGACTTCTTTGAGCGCAGCAGCGATTTCCGCTTGACCGCGCGCGCGGCGGATGCTCTGCGTGCGCTTGATCTGGCGGTCGCCGAGGCCCGGATCGAGCACGAAGGGCTCGAACGGCAGCGGGGCTTCGGGCTCGACGTGAATATTCACGCCGACGATGTATTCGGTCTTCGTCTCGAGCGCGCGCTGGTACGCCGCGGATGCATCGGCGATCTGGCGCTGGATGAAGCCGTCCTCGATGGACTGCACCATGCCGCCGCGATCGAGCACTTCGCGGATCAGCTGCTCGGCTTCTTCTTCGAGACGGGTCGTCAGGTTCTCGACGTAGTAGGAGCCGCCGAGCGGATCGACCACGTCGGCGACGCGATTCTCGAGCGCGAGGATCTGCTGAGTACGCACCGCGATCTTGATCGCGCCTTCGGAAGGAATCTGGTACGCCTCGTCCTTCGAGTTCGTGTGCAGCGACTGCGTGCCGCCGAGAATCGCCGCGAGCGCCTGGACCGCGGTGCGCGCGATATTGTTGTCGGGCTGCTGCGCAGTGAGGCTCACGCCGGCAGTCTGACTGTGAGCACGCATCGTCCAGGAGCGCGGGTCTTTGCAACCGACCCAGTCGCGCATCATGCGTCCCCACAGACGGCGCGCCGCGCGCAGCTTGCAGATCTCCTCGAAGAAATCGTTGTGGATGTCCCAGAAGAACGACACACGCGGCGCGACGAAGTCGGCCGACAAGCCGCGCTTCACCGCTTCCGTCACGTAGCAGTGCGCGCCCGCCAGCGTGAACGCCAGCTCCTGCACGGCGGTCGAGCCTGCCTCGCGAATGTGATAACCGGACACGCTGACCGGGTTGTAGCGCGGCATCGTCTTCGCCGCGTACTCCATCGTATCCACCACCAGGCGCACGGCCGGCGCCGGCGGATAGATGTACTCGTTCTGCGCCGTGTACTCCTTGAGGATGTCGTTCTGGCACGTGCCCGTGATCTTCTCCTTCGGCACGTTCTGCGACTTGCAGACCACTTCGTACATGCCGATCA